>NZ_SIXC01000010.1 GCF_004309735.1 Desulfovibrio legallii | reverse complement strand
GTCCGAGCGGGGCCGTTTCCTTGCCAGAGAACAAAATTCGCAGCGCCTCGCCGCACAGGATTCCCGGATGACGGGCAGGCGTTTTTGCGTTTTCCCTCTGGCTGCGTCAACGGCCCCTTTYCGTCCGGGTCTGTACCMTAAGAGTACTATCCCCGTCCGAGCGGGGCCGTTTCCTTGCCAGGGTACGGCTGTCGCGTTGCTTGAGGAAAAGAAGTTTTTTGAGGGGTGGGGGGTGTGGGGGGAGGGGGACTTTTGTTCACAAAAGTCCCCCTCCCCCCACAAAAAGCGCATCACTTACCCGTGCTCTTGCGCGCGCTGGCGTTGGCGCAGGCCATCGATGAGCATGCAGCAGCCGCAGAGGGCGATGGATACGGCGGTGGTGACGAACACGCCGCGGTATCCCCAGCCCGCGTCCACGACCATGCCGCCCAGGAGGGGGGCCAGCATGCCGCTGGCGTCGAAGGTGGCCATCATGATGTTGGAGTTGAGGGAGCGGGCGTCGGGGGCGGAGCGGTCGTAGACGGCGGCGGCCAGCAGGGGGTAGAGCAGGCCCAGGCCCAGGCCGTAGAGGGCGGTGGCGGGGATAAAGGTCCAGAGGGGGCCCCAGGCCAGGGTCAGCTGGGTGCAGGCCAGCACAACGCAGCAGAGTAGGGTGACGCGGTAGCGGGGCAGGGAATCGAGCCGGTGGCTGCCCAAAAGGCGCACCAAGATGATAGTGAGGGTGTAGGTGCTGAAGAACCAGGCCGGCTGGGCGCCGGTAACGGAGCAGAGGCCTTTCATGAAGAAGATGGCCAGTACGGTCATGATGCTGAAGGTCATACAGGCCATGTAGACGAAGAACAGGCCGGAATGGCGCACGGCGTGCCAGAGTTCGTGGCCGGAAACGCCGCCCTCGGTGACGTTTTGCAGTTCGGGTTTGCGCAGGCGTGGGGCCAGGGGCAGGAGCATGAGCAGGGAGGGCAGGCCCAGCAGGCCCATGAAGCCGAAGAGGTGTGGCTCGCCGCCCAGCAGGGGCAGAATTTGTTCGCCCAGGGCGGGGATGACGGAATAGGGCAGCAGCAGTGTCAGGGAAAAGAGGGCGAAGCCGCGGGCGCTTTGGCCCTTGGGGATGCAGCTCACCAGCACGGCCACGGTACAGCTGGAAAAGACCGCCAGGGCAATGCCCTGGACGATGCGCAGCAGCCAGATGAGCGCCACCATATGCGGGCCGCTCACGTGGGCGTAGGCCAGCATGACGCCGCTGGAAATAAGGATGGCCGTGCCCACGGCCAGCAGTTTGCCCCGACGCAGGAAGAAAATGCTGGACAGGGGGCGGAACAGCAGCACCATGGCGAACATGGAGGAAATGAGCACGCCGCGCCAGTTGGGGCTGACGGCGAGTCTTTCCAGCCATTGTTCAAAGCAGTAGAAGACGGCCACAAAGCTGTTGCAGAACATGGTCATGCAGAATAGCAGGATAAAGTCGCGGCTGAGGAGGCGTTGGGGCGCGGCGTCCGGGGGGGGCGTCGGGCTGGGGGTTTGTGCGGCGTTGGGCGCGGTGAAAGCGTGGGGCGGCATGGGGCCTCGGAGCAAAAAGGTGGGCCGGGGTGGGCTGGGGGAGGGCCTTCCGGCGGAGCGTCGCGCTGGCGCGCAACTGTCCCGGTCAGTGGTATGCGCCGTTGAGAAATTTGGTGGCGTAGGTTTGCACGGCTGCTTCGTCCACCATGAGCATATCCATCTGGCGGGTCATGATTAAAAGACGCCCCAATTGGTCCAGACGCGTACAGAGGTCGTGGCGCGGGTACTTTTGGAAGCGTGCCCGTATTCTATCACCGGTAATCTCCACGGTAAAGCCGAGTTCTTTGAGGATCAGTCCGATGCAGCGCACGCGCCGTTCGCGCTGCGCATTGCCGGCGGCCCCGCCGGCGAACTCAAAGCGGACGTAGTTTTTACTGAGGGTTTCGCCGCACCAGCTGTCCACGATGGCGTAGTGGTAGCCCACGCGGGAGGAGAAGTTGAGGTAGCGGTCGGAAATGATGGCGTAGCTGCGCTGGCCGAAGCGCGCGCCGGATTCCTGATTGCCGCCGATGACGCTCTGGCTCATGACCGAGAGAAAGCCGCGCATGTTCACAGGGCGCGGCCCGTGCGCCTGTACCGCCGGGCTGAGCATGCCCCGGAGCAGACAGCGGAAAGGGGCGCTGCATACGTCTTCGGGGGTGACGGTGGTCGCGCCGGAGGCATGCAGGCCGCCGCCCAGGTCAATGATGTAGAGGTCCAGGGGGATGGGGGCCGTGAGCCGACAGGCAAGACCGGCGTCTTTTTCGCTGACGCTGTCCGAGATCTGGAACATCTGGCTGTAGCTCAGCTCGTGGGCGTAGCGCATGACGTCGTGCAGGGATGTGCAGTGCTCCGGGCTGAAGGTGGCGGCTTGTGGATCCACCAGGTGCAGAGGCAGGATATAGGGGGCTACGCGCCGGAGCAACATGAGGGCCGGGCTGTCTGTCCGGCTGCGGGGGCGCACCAGACGCAGGGGCAAGAGTTCCGGCACCTCGCCGTCGTAGACCCGGCCGGACAGGGCGTCCACGGTCACCACCTGGCCGGGGGCGAGCAGACTCATGGCTCCGGGCAGATTCATAACTGTGGGCACGCCGAATTCCCGGCAGAGGGAGGCCATGTGCCCGGTGAGGCTGCCCGTTTCCGCCACGATGGCGGCGGCCCGGCGCATGGCCGTCATGGCGTTGGGGGAGGAGTGGGCCAGAAGCATGACCGCGCCTTCGGGAAAGTGGGTCATATCCTCGCCTTCGACCACGGGGGTCACGGGGCCGCAGCCCACGCCCCTGGCGGCCACGTCGCCGTCGGCCAGCAGGGGCCGCAGGTGCCCCAGGGCCGGGGCAGTGGCCAGTTCGGCCGTGCTGTCCAGGCCCATGGGGCGGGTTTGCAGCAGGACAATCTGATCATCCTCGTCCACAGCCCATTCCATGTCCTGGGGGTACTGGTAGTGGCGTTCCAGATCCAGCACCATGCGGGCCAGGGCGCGGGCCTGGTCGTCGCTCAGGCAGGGCACGTCGCGCAGGGCGTCGGGCACGGGTTCCAGCAGGCCTTCCACCAGACCGCCCGGCGTGCGGGAAAGGCGCAGGCGCATTTCTTTGTGAGCTATGGCGGCCTTGACGATTTTGCCCGTGGCGCGCGAAACCAGCCATTGGTCCGGCGTGCCGGAGCCGTCCACCACCATTTCGCCCAGGCCCCAGAGCCCGTTGACGACCACGCAGTTAGAGCGCAGGTCTACGGGATGGCGTGAAAAAGCCACGCCCGCCGCCTTGGCCCGGACCATTTCCAGACAGCACAGGCCCATGCCCGTGGCGTCCAGGGCGTAGCCGTGCCCGGCGCGGTAAGCCAAGGCGCGAGCGGAGAAGAGGCTGGCCATGACCTGACGGAAGGCCATGAGCAGATCCTGCCGGGTTACGCCCAGGATGCTGCGGTACTGGCCAGCAAAGGACTGCACGCCGTCTTCGGCTATGGCGCTGGAGCGCAGGGCGGCCACCACGTCCGCGCCGGTGCCGAAGGCCGCGTCCCAGGCTCCCAGCAGGGCCGTTTCCACTTCTGGCGGCATGGGGGCCGCCAGGAGGCGTTGCTCCACCTGGCGTGCAATGAGGGCAATGTCTTGGGGTTTGTCCGGATCCACGGAGCGCAGCAGGTCATAAATGCTTTTGAACAGGCCGGGCGTGCGCAGCAGAAACATGTTGCCCGCCTGAATAGTGATGGCAAAGCCGCGCGGCACGGGCATGGCGAGCATGTTGCGCAGTTCGCCCAGGTTGGCGTTTTTGCCGCCCACGCTGTAGGCCATGCTGGCGTCCACCTCATCCAGAGAAAGGACCAGCTGGGCCACGTCGCCCTGGGCATGTTGGCTCAGCTCTGTTTCAATGCGTGCGCCCAGGGCCCGCACCGTGCGCAGCAGGGCCGTCTGGCCGCCGTTGGCCAGGTGGTTGAGGGCTGTGGCCATGCGCTCGCTGAAGACCACGGCCCGGCGCGCGTTTTTGCGCACCTGGCCCACGTCCATGCTTTTGTCCCCGCGCTGGGCCTGGTCCAGGGCGGCCAGCACGCCGGCCAGGTCCGCGTTGGCCTGGAGCAGCTCCTTGAAGTCTTTGTAGCGGCTGTTGAACGAAGCCAGGGCCTGTTCGCGTCCGGGGCGCGCGGGCGGGCGGCCTATGAGTTTGCGCAGCAGAGGCAGCATGGGGGCCTCCTTTACGGTTCCACGGCCTTCTGTGACGTGCCGTGGGTTTGGGACTGAGGGGCAACAGCGGTTTTTCCCAGATCTGTAAGCAGATAGCGTTGGGCCGGACCCCGGCCCTCCCGGCGCAGCAGGCCCAGGGTCACCAGCAGCTGCAGATCGTAAAGGGCCGTGCGCACGGAAATGTCTTCGCCGACCAGGCCCTGGTACTCCTGGCGGCTGACAGATCCCTTGGCCGTCAGTAAGGGCCAGGTCCGCAGGATGCGCCTGTTGAGGCGGCCTTCTTGCCCGGCCCGGCGGGCCGCCAGCAGGAGGACGTCGGGCTCCGGCGCGGCGGTTGGCGGGGCGCTGTCAGGGGCGTCTGGGGCGTCTGCGGCGTCTGCGGCATCAGGGGCGTCTGGGGCCTGCGGTGCGGGGACGCGGCGTACCAGCGGGCCCGCCGGCGCGCCGGCGTCCTGCGCGTCAGTGGGCGTTTTCTGGTTGTCTGCCGGGGCGGTAGGGGGACGTGTCCCTGGCGGCGTTTGCGGCGGGGCAGGGCTGCCCGGCGGGGGCAATTGGATATTCTCCTCCTGCAGCAGGTCGCCTTCGCAGAAGGCCAGGGCGCGGGTGAGGGTGTTTTTGAGTTCGCGCACGTTGCCGGGCCAGGAATGGGCCATGAGCCGGGCCAGTGCGCCGCGGCTGAGGCGGGGCGGTCCAGTCGGCGCGGGTTTGCCCTCGGCCAGAGCCTTGCGCACGGCCGCTTCGTGGGCGGCGGTAAGGAAGCAGACCGTAAGCTCCGGGATGTCCTCCCTGCGTTTCCGCAAAGGGGGCGTATGGATAGTAATGACGGCCAGGCGGTAGTAGAGGTCTTCGCGAAAGCCGCCGCTGCGGGCGGCGTCCAGCAGGGGTGTGTTGGTGGCGGCGATAATGCGGGTATCAAAGGGCACGTCCTGGTCGCTGCCCAGAGGGCGGATGCAGCGGGTGGAGAGCGCCCGCAGCAGAGCCTGCTGCACCTTGGGCGCGGCATTGCCCACTTCATCCAGCATGAGAGTGCCGCCGCAGGCGGCCAGAAATGCGCCCTTGCGGCTTTGTTTGGCTTCGGTGAAGGCTCCCTTGGTATGCCCGAAGAGCGTATCCATGAGCAGGCTTTCGTCCAGTGCGCCGCAGTTGATGGTAATGAATGGCCCGGCGTGCCGGGCGCTCAGGCGGTGGATGGCGGCGGAGACCAGCTCTTTGCCCGTGCCCGTTTCGCCCACCACCAGCACGTCGGCCGTGACCTGGGCGGCCTTGCGCACCTGTTCGTAGAGGGCCCGCATGGGCGGGGAATTGCCCACCAGCCCGTGGGCGGGCAGATCCTGGGGATGGGGCAGATCCAGCACGGGTTCGCGCCGCCACTGGGCGTTGTGTTCCGCCTCCTGGCTGCGGCAGAGCTCTTTGGTCAGGCGCAGCCGTTCCAGCAGGGCGTCTATGCCCGCGCGCAGGCGTTCCAGCTCCACGGGCAAAGGGGGGAGCCCCAGGGGGGCGGCGCTGTCCGCGGCATTGCGTTCCTGCAGGCGCCTGGTCACGCTGTGCAGGCTGCCGCTCATCTGGCAGGCCAGCCACCACAGGCTCAGGCCCAGAAGCAAAAATCCTCCGCCGAAGGCGGCGATGTAGATGCTCATGATCTGCATGCCCGTGCGGGTGGTGGTGAAGCTGGTGTCCAGCACGGCCAGGCCACCCAGCACCACGGGGGGGGCCGCCACCTCAGGCTGAAAACTGACGGGCACATAGCTGACCCGCTCCACGCGCATCTGTCCGTTACTCCAGACGGTGACGCTTTCACGCATGGGCAGCTGGCCCGAACGGCCCTCTTGCACGTCGGCCACCATGCTCCAGTAGCTGAGGTGGTCCGGGCCGGGGCGGAAGGCCAGGTTAAAGCCCGGTCTGCCGAAGTCGCCGGCAAAGCCCGCCCGCACGATGTCTGTATTCAGACTTTTTTTGCGCAGGCTGGCGTCCTTGGGCTCGGACTGGAAGAGCATCCAGCCTTCACGGTCAAAAAACAGGCTGCGCACGCGCGTTTCCGCTTCGGCGGCAATGGGGGCTTCTGGGGCGGAATAGGCCGAGATGGTGTCGCGCAGTTCGCGCAGATCCAGAGAAAGGAGCAGACAGCCCGTGAAATTGCCCCGGCGGTCGTAGACCGGCGTGGAAAAGCGCAGCACATAGAGGGTCACGGTCTGCATGGCGCCGTCCATTGGCACCAGGGAGTAGACCGCCTCCAGAGGCTGCCCCACAGTGACGTAGCCGGGCCGCTGCTCGCCGCACATATGGTGGAAGGGACCGGTGGGGCTTTCCAGCGCGATTTTCGGAGGCACGCTGATGACCTTGCCCTCGTAGTTCATGAGGACATAGCGGTCTTCGGGGGCAATCCCCATGAAGGCCACTTCCCGGTAGCGCAGTCCTTTAGTCTGGACGCGGAAGCGAAAACGTTCGGTCATGGCCTGCAGGTCCATGGAGCCGGCGGCCAGGATGAGCAGCTGGTTGCGGGTTTCGGCCAGGGATTCTTCCAGCGCCAGGCGCATGGCCTGGGTCTGGAGTTGCGCGTTGCGCGCAATTGCGCGGTTTAGGACCGTATCCACGGCCTTGCCGGTGAACAGCACGATAAGCAGCAGCGCCAAGGCCAGCAGGGGCAGGCCCAGCATGAGCATGCGGCTGCACAGGCTGCGGTTGAGGAAGAAAGCGGTCAGCTCCAGCGAGTTGCCGCCCGGTAGGGGTCTGGGGAAACGCACGCCCGTCCTCCCTGTTGCGCAAAAAAGCGCAAGCGGTTCTGACTATAGGGGTCTTTATCACTCCGCGCAAGCTGTTTCTTGCAAAAATCGCGTGACACACCCGGATTTTTGTTCTGGAGGCTGCTGTCTCTGTTGTGGCGGGGTGCGCTGCCCTCCCCATGACGGACTGGGGACTGAGCTTCTTCAGCGCAAGGCCCGACCAGCGGCCCTGCACCCGCGCAACGGCCTGCGCGGCCAGCTCTCCGGGCCGGTTCCGGAAAGTTTTTTTGCGCGGCGCCTCCTCCTGTGGCAGGGCGGTTTTTATCCCTTTTTCCCCTCAGACCAGGGGCCATTGCGCGCCTTGCGCTTTGGGGCGGCGCCGCGCAATGGCACGGCAGTTGCTATAATTTTCACAATTGCATGGCATGTGCGGCGCGCCGTGGGCTGCGTTGCGACACTGGCCCGGAAATTGTCTGGATATGGAGGGAATCATGAGCAAGCTGCGTAGGTTCTGGACCTGGATCACCGGCAGCGCCCTGCTGGTCACGGTTTTGCCGTCCCTGGCCCTGGCGGCCAAGAAGTCGGCGGATGTGGTCATTGTGGCGGATACCCGCAAACTGGACGGCATCCTCTACTGGTGGGCGGAAATGTATAATGAAAGCCATTTCTTTTTCGCCATTCTGACCATGATCATCATCCCTATCGTGGGTGTGATCTTCGGCTGGCTGGCCGACCTGGTCATGTCGCACATCGGTATTGACCTCAAGCACCGCGAACTGGCGGAAAAGTAGCCGGAAGGAGGCGCATATGGACTGGTTGTATATGTTGATGCCCATTTCCGGCGTGCACATCTTCTGGCCGGGACTGATCATTCTGGGCTTGGGCGTGGGAATCATCGGCGGGTTCTTCGGCATGGGCGGCGCGTGGATGGTTACGCCCGGCCTGAACATTCTGGGCTTTCCCATGGCATTTGCCATTGGTACGGACATGGCGCAGATGGCGGGCAAATCGCTCATCTCCACCATGCGGCACGGCAAGTTCGGCAATGTGGACTATGCCCTGGGCCTGACCATGCTGATAGGAACCATCTTCGGCATGGAACTGGGCGCGCAGATGGTCATGTGGCTGGAGCGCCTGGGCTCCGTGGACAAAGTGGTGCGCTGGCTCTATGTGGTGCTGCTTTTCTTGTTGGCCTGGCTGGTCTTTCACGACATCGCCGCGCGCAAGCGCAAGGAACGTGAGGCTCTGGCCCAGCACAAGCAGCTGGACAGCACCGCCACCGGCGTGGACTGGGCCTCGCGCCTGCAGGCCATCCGCATTCCGCCCGTGGTGCACTACAAGCACGCCAACATCACCTGCTCTGCCTGGTTGCCCCTGGTCGTCAGCCTTTTCACCGGTTGGCTGGCCGGTATCCTGGGCATCGGCGGCGGCTTGATCCGCATGCCCGCCCTGGTCTACCTGGTCGGTTGCCCCACGCACCTGGCCGTGGGCACAGACCTTTTTGAAGTGGCCATCTCCGGCCTCTATGGTGCGGCCTCCTACGCCTACAAAGGCCGCGTGGAACTTTTGGCTGCCCTGATCATGCTCTGCGGCGCGGCCATCGGCGCGCAGATCGGCGTGGTCGCCACAAAGTACGTCAAGGGCTACGGCATCCGCTTTGTGTTCGGTCTGGCCGTGGTGGGCTGCCTTCTTTCCGTGCTGCTCAAGCTGCTGCAGGCCGAACTGCCTGCCTGGAACTGGCTGCTCGGCCCTGTGGCCACAGTGGTGGTGCTCACCCTGGTCACCGGCATTTCCCTCTACATCACCGTCAAGATGGTGCAGGGAGCCAAGGCGGAATTGGCCGCCAAGAAGCGCCAGCCCGCCGGCAACTAAAGGAGACGCGCCATGAAGATACGCAATCTGCTGTTTACGTTGGCAATGGCCGGCTCTCTTGCCCTACTTGCCGGCTGCAACTTTGATGGCGGGGTGGAGCAGGGCCGTTGTGTGGCCTTTGACCCCGCGGCCAAAACCATGACCATCGTGGTGGACGTGACCCACGACCAGTTCAACCCGCACTACAGCGGCGGCGTGCATACTTTTAAACTGCCCGTCGAAGCCAAGGATATGGGCCCCGCGCCCATGGTTGGCGGCCGCCTGATGATCGACATCAACAAGTCCGTGGTGCTGATCTACGACCAGGCCTCCAAGTCCGTGCGCGAACTGCCCGTGCAGTTTACGGATGTGGAAAAGAACATTGGCGCGGACCATCCCAAGGTGGCGGGCAAGACCTTCCCCGTGGTGGATAAGGAACAGAGCTCTGTTACCGTATACTCCGCCAGGCTCAAGGCCTTGATTACCTTTAAGGTGCCGGCTGAGGCCCTGGATCTGCCGCCCTACGCCTGGACGGCGGGGCACGAAATGCGCGTGGCCTTCCGTAATGCCGAAAAGGGCCAGGCCATCCGTATTATGAATGTAACCAAGACCAATATCTTCAAGAAGTAGCCCCCACGTCGGGCGGGGGATCATGCCGCCCCCGCCTGTAGACACGCGGCGGCTCCCCTCTGCCGCGCAGGCCGGCCGGAGCGGAACAGGTCCGCTCCGGCTTTGGCAAAAGCGCCGCCTACGGCCCCGGCCTGGACAGGACAACTCTCCGCCGCGTCCGGCCGTTACCGGGCGCTGCCCGCATGCGGCACACAGGAGGATGCAGTGAACAGCTACCGTCAGTCTCTCTATACGGGCGTCATCCGCGTTCTGGCCAACCTGGTCATGGTGGCGGCCGTGTTTGTAGGCATGTACATGTCCGCCCACAGTACAGCGGCTTCGGAACTGGTGTTCAGCGTCTGGTTTTTCGGCATCAGTCTGCCCGTCTGGGGGGCGGCCTTTTGGCTGACCCGCCTGGTGCGTCGCCGCTGGCCCGCCGTTGGGCAAAGCCTGGTGGACCTGCCCAAACGCGGCCCTTGCCTGGTCTGCTGGCAGGTGGCCCAGACGGCCACGCAGCCGCTGCCCGTCCGCAGCCGTGGGGGCCGGACCGCGTAATGCGCCGCCGCGGCCTTGCCATGCCCCCGTGTCCGAGGCATAACCGCGGCAAGGAGGAAAACCGCATGTCCCCTACGCCCACCCCTCTGTCAACCTCGCCGGACGCATCTTCGCTGACTGCCCCGGCATCCGCCGCTTGGCGGGACTACGGCCGTTTGCGCGGTTATCAACGGCGGTTGGGCGTGTGTTGCGCCGTGTTTCTGGCCCTGGCCTTGCTGGCCCTGCTGGACGGCGCGCAGGGGCTTATGCGTGCCGGTGCGGGCGTGCTGGACCTTGTGCCCGGCCAGGGCCTGGAGATCTCCGGCCCGGCAGCCTTGAAAAACCCCGTGGACAGTGACCTGCAGGCGGTTTTTACCCCGTCGGTCCCAGATCTGACTTTCCGACTGGAAGGCTTTTTCACCGGCTACTGGATGGGCAACGGCATGTGGCGTGCCGCAGTGGCCGCCGGTCCCTCAACGGAACCGGGCCGGTACGATCTGCTGGTGCGCTTCCGCGGCGCGCCCCCCAGCACGGAGCAGCACCTGACCGTGCAGGTGTACGCCGACGCGCGCTCCCTACGTGCGGCCTCCCTCTCTCTGCTGCAAAGGCTGCTGGGCTGGAACCCTTTTATTTTGGCCGCAAGCCTGGCTTTGCCCGGTCTTGCAGGTGGGGTGCTGGTCTTTGCCCTGGGCAGTCGCTGCCAGAATCTGCTGGCGACCCTGGGCTGCGGTGAAGTGCTGCGCGTGCAGTCGGAAAAGACAGCCCTGCGTCTGTGGTGTCTGCTGCTGGGTGCGCCGCCCCCGCCGCCGGGCACGTCCTGCACGGTGCTGGACCCGCAAGGTTGGCCCCTGGTCCAGGCTCAGGCCCAGGCCCAGCCCGCTAAACCCCGTGGCGTGCTGGAACTGCTGCTGGAACAACAATCTTTTGCCGCGTCGAATGCGGCCCGTTCCGCCGTGCGGCCCGGCTGCCTTGTGCGCCTGCGGCCCCCCAAGGGGCTGCGCACTCCTCAGGACACAAGGCGCTGACCCATGGCCAGGCCGTGCGGGGCGCGTCCCCCGCGCGGCCTATCGCCGTTGTGTCCTTTCCCCCTCCTGCAAAAAATTCCCCCCATAGATAAATGACAGACATGCCTTGGAGACAAAGAGGCTGTCGGCTGCGCACGCAACCGCCAGGGCACTTCAAGGTTGCAATGGCTAACCTGCTTCCCCGCGCAATAATCTCCCTTTCGCCTGTGGGCGTCAGCGTCTGTCTATAAAATGGTATACCATTCTGCATGGTTGGATGGGCATAAAAAGGGGGCAGATCTCCTTGTAAAAAATGGTACAGCCTTGCGCTGTCACGGTTTTTAGATTAGGGTGACACTAATTCCTTCCGTTGCGGAAGAGGAGGGGTCGTGCTGTGGCGCGGCCGCAACGCGGAGCGTCCGGAGCTGCCTCGGCTCCGCCCGCCCTGTACCGGTCAACACCAAGGAGAGGTATAATGAAAAGCACCCGACGGAGTTTCCTCAAGGGCGTCGGTGCCGGAGTCCTCTGTCTCACGCTGGGGCAGTTGGGCTTTGATCTGGGCGAGGCCCAGGCCTATGCCGGCAAGCTCAAAATCGAGGGCGCCAAGGAAGTCATCAGCGTCTGTCCGTTCTGTTCCGTGTGCTGTCAGGTCATCGCCTATGTGCGGGACGGCAAGCTGGTCTCCACCGAGGGCGACCCCGACTTCCCCGTGAACGAAGGGGCCCTTTGCGCCAAGGGCGCGGCCTTGTTTTCCATGTACACCAACGATCACCGCCTGCACAAACCGCTCTACCGCGCACCGCACAGCGACGCCTGGGTGGAGAAAGACTGGGAGTGGTGTCTGAACCAGATCGCCCGGCGCGTAAAAGAAACGCGCGACCGTGATATGGTGCTTAAAAACGCTAAAGGCCAGACGGTCAACCGTCTGGACACCATCTTCTGGATGGGCACCAGCCACGCCTCCAATGAGGAATGTGCGGCCATCCATCAAGCCATGCGCGGCCTGGGAGTTGTCCATATGGACCACCAGGCCCGGGTCTGACACAGCCCCACTGTTGCGGCTCTGGCAGAGTCGTTCGGACGCGGTGCTATGACCAACCACTGGATCGATATCAAAAATACCGATGCAGTGCTTATTATCGGCAGCAATGCCGCTGAACACCATCCCGTGGCCTTCAAGTGGATTATGCGGGCCAGGGACAACGGGGCCGTGCTTATGCACGTGGACCCCAAATTCTCGCGTACGTCCGCCCGCTGCGATTTCCATGTGCCCCTGCGTTCGGGCACGGATATCCCCTTCCTGGGCGGCATGATCAATTACATCCTTGAAAACAATCTGTATTTCAAAGACTATGTGCTCAACTATACCAACGCCGCCTTTGTGGTGGGCGAAGGCTACGGCTTCAAGGACGGCCTGTTTACCGGCTACGATCCCAAGACCCGCAGCTACGACAAGAGCAAGTGGGTCCTGGCCAAGGGCCCGGACGGCGGGCCGGTTATTGACCCGACCCTCAAAAACGAACGCTGCGTGCTCAACCTCATGCGCCAGCACTATTCCCGTTATTCGCTCAAAAACGTTTCGGACGTGACGGGCGTTTCACAGGAAAACCTGCTTAAGGTCTACAAGGCCTTCTGCGCCACGGGCAAGCCGGACAAGGCGGGCACCATCCTCTACGCCCTGGGCTGGACCCAGCACACCGTGGGCGTGCAGAACATCCGCACCTCCACGCTTATCCAGCTGCTGCTGGGCAACATCGGCGTGGCGGGCGGCGGTATCAACGCCCTGCGCGGCGAACCCAATGTGCAGGGCTCCACAGACCACGCTTTGCTCTACCATATTCTGCCGGGTTACAACGCCACGCCGCGCGCGCCCTGGCAGAGTCTGGCCGACTACATGAAGGCCAATACCCCTGTCACCACGCTCAAAAACAGCGCCAACTGGTGGGGCAACCGGCCCAAGTACATGGTCAGCCTGCTCAAGGGCTGGTTTGGCGATGCGGCCACGCCCGAAAACAACTTCTGTTATGACCTCCTGCCCAAGCTGGAGCCGGGCGAAGACTGCTCCTACATGTACGCCATGGACAAGATGTACCAGGGCAAGATGCGGGGTGGCTTCATCGTGGGCGTGAACCCCATGAACAGCTTCCCCAACACCAACAAGATGCGGGCGGCCCTGGACAAATTGGACTGGCTGGTCTGCATGGAAATCCATAACTCTGAAACCACGGACAACTGGAAGCGCCCCGGTGTGGACCCCAAGGCCTGCAAGACGGAAGTATTCTTGCTGCCTTCGGCCCACCGCATTGAGAAGGAAGGCA
The DNA here is from genome assembly GCF_004309735.1 of Desulfovibrio legallii. Classification (NCBI taxonomy): domain Bacteria; kingdom Pseudomonadati; phylum Thermodesulfobacteriota; class Desulfovibrionia; order Desulfovibrionales; family Desulfovibrionaceae; genus Desulfovibrio; species Desulfovibrio legallii. The sequence goes on along the minus strand of NZ_SIXC01000010.1, from coordinate 86,614 downwards.
CCATCAGCAACAGCGGCCGCTGGCTGCAGTGGTTCGACATGGGCGTGAAGCCCGGCTATGAGGCCCGCGACTTCGGCGACCTGGTAGTGCCCCTGTTCAATAAGATCCGCGAGCTGTACAAGGCGCAGGGCGGGGCCCTGCCTGATCCCGTCCTCAAGATGCACTGGACGGACAAGTTCGTCGCCGCCGAGTGGACCAGGCGCATCAACGGCCTGTTCTGGGCCGACAGCAAGGTGGGCGACAAGCAGTACAAACGCGGCCAGCTTGTGCCCGCCTTTGGGGCGCTCAAGGACGACGGCACCACCTCTTCGCTCAACTGGCTCTACTGCGGCAGCTGGACGGAAGAGGAGGGCAACAAGTCCAAACGCCGCGATACCAGCCAGACGCCCATGCAGGCCAAGATCGGCCTGTTCCCCAACTGGTCGTGGTGCTGGCCGGTCAACCGGCGCATCCTTTACAACCGCGCCTCTGTGGACCCCAACGGCCAGCCTTGGAATCCCCAAAAGGCGGTTATCCAGTGGGACGGTGCCAAGTGGGTGGGCGATGTGCCCGACGGCCCCTGGCCGCCCCTGGCCGACAAGGAAAAGGGCAAACTGCCCTTCATCATGATGAAGGACGGCCATGCTCAGTTCTACGGCGTGGGCACGGCGGACGGGCCCTTCCCCGAGCACTATGAGCCCGCGGAAACCCCGCTCAAGAGCCACCCCTTCTCCAGCCAGCTGAGCAGCCCGGTCTACAAGTTCCATACTTCGGATATGGACAAGATCGCCCCGCCGGCAGACCCGCGCTATCCCATTGTGCTCACCACCTACAGCCTTACGGAGCATTGGTGCGGCGGCGGCGAAACCCGCAACGTGCCCAACTTGCTGGAAGCCGAACCCCAGCTCTATGTGGAAATGAGCCATGAGCTGGCCAAAGAAAAGGGCATCAAAAACGGCGACGGGGTTATCCTGGAAAGTGCGCGCGGCACCTGCGAGGCTATTGCCATGGTCACCGTGCGCATCCGGCCCTTTACGGTCATGGGCAGGACCATCCACCTGGTGGGTATGCCCTTTGCCTTTGGCTGGACGACCCCCAAGTGCGGCGACTCCACCAACAGGCTGACCGTGGCGGCCTTTGACCCCAATACCACGATTCCGGAATCCAAGGCGTGTTGCGTCAATCTGCGCAAGGCCGAAAAGTTGACCGAAATAGGCTAGAGCGGCCGACCCTTCGGGAGAGCTTCTCTGCAAATCGGACCCACAGGAGGGCGCGTCCCGGCAAAGGGCGCGCCCGCCAAGGAGCATAGCAATGCCGAAAACCTTTCTTATCGACACCACGCGGTGTACGGCATGCCGGGGCTGCCAACTGGCCTGTAAAGAATGGCACAACCTGCCCGCCAATGAGACCAAGCAGCGCGGCTCGCACCAGAACCCGCCGGATCTCAACCCCAATAACCTCAAAATCGTGCGCTTCAATGAGCGTATGAACGACAAGGGCACGGTCATCTGGAACTTCTTTCCCGATCAGTGCCGCCATTGCCTTACGCCCATCTGCAAGGACGTGGCCGACATGAGCGTGCCCGGCGCCATCATCAAGGATCCCAAGACCGGCGCTGTGCTGGCTACGGAAAAATCCGCCCAGCTCAGTGAAGAAGACGCCCAGGCCGTCATAGACGCCTGTCCGTATAATATTCCCCGCCGCGACCCCAAGACTGGCATGCTCGCCAAGTGCGATATGTGCATCGACCGGGTTTCCGCAGGAATGCAGCCCATCTGCGTCAAGACCTGCCCCACGGGCACCATGGTCTTCGGCGAACGGGAGGAAATTCTGCCCCTGGCCCAGAAACGCCTGGAAGAAGCCCGCAAGCGCTTCCCCAAGGCCTTCCTGGCCGATTTTACGGAAGTGAGTGTCATTTACCTGCTGGCCGAGGAAAAAGAACATTATTACGAATACGCCGCCTTCATGTAGGCGCGGCGTTACAGGGGGGCGGCCCCGGCTGCCCCCCTGTCCGCAAAAGGTTTCTCTCCCTGCCAAAAATCCCGCAAAGAACCTCGCGGTCTGTAGTTGTAAAAGTGCCCTTGGGGCGGTATTATTCACAAGCAGGCGGTTTCGGTCGCCGGCTCTTGCATCCATAACTTTTTTCGGAGCGCTCATGCCCCTTACCCCTGCCCACACGGCTGCCCAGGTGACCCGCACCCTGGACGAAATCCATGAATGGCGGCCCGTGCTGGACCCTGTGCTGCACGCCTTTGCCCCCTTGCTGCGCGCCCGCGCCGACCTGGCGGCCCCTATGGCCGCCGCCCTGGAAGAGGCCGGGCTTGCTTTGCCCGCGCTGAATCCCGAACGCCTGGGCCAGGGCGTGCCCCTGCTGGCCGACGCCACGTTTGCGGGCAGCGCCGCGCCTCTGCGTCTGGCCGCCGCAACCCTGCTGCCCCACATGCGCGAGCTTAAAGGCGTGGATGCGGCCCTGCCGGCCCTGGAAATTTTGCTGTTGGCCGAAGACGCGGCCCACAGCGCCGCGCAGGAAGCGCTGGTCCGGGCCGTGGCGGCCGACGACCACGCCGCCCTGGCCCGCTTGGCCGAAGAAAACGGGGTGGAAGCGCCGGCGCTGGAGTTTGTGGGCCAGTTTGTGGCCGGGGCCGTGCTGCGGGGCCTTGCGGCCCAGGCTGCGCCTGAAGGGGCGGCCGCCCCGTGGGATGCGGGCGGCCTGTGGCGCGAAGGCTGCTGCCCCGTGTGCGGCGCTCTGCCCACCCTGGGCTGGCTGGACAAGCCCGCTGTGGACGAAAAAAATGCCTACCTGGTGGGCGGCGGGGGCAAAAAGCATTTGCACTGCGGCCTGTGCGGGGCCAACTGGCCGTTCCGACGCGGCGCTTGCCCGGCCTGTGGGGCGGAGGGCAACGACGTTATGGAATTGCTGCGGGAAAGCGGCCCGGCCCACGGCGAACGCCTGGACTGGTGCACCAAGTGCAAGGGCTACTGCCCCACCGTGGACCTGCGGGAGCGCGATACCGTGCCCGACCCGGACGCCCTGGCCCTGGGCATGCTGCATCTGGACATGGTGGCGGCGCGCAAAAAACTGCATCCGCTCCGTCCTTCGTTCTGGAACACGTTTTAACCCTTACTGGACGCACGACGGCTGTTACGCCGCGCGCAACCGCTCACTGGAGGAAGCACCAATGAAGTACGCTGTTGTTCTCATGCTGGCCCTGACCTGTTGGTGGGCGGGTGACGCGCAGGCCCGCACCATCAAGGAAATGTCGCAGATTATCAAAAATCCCATCAAAATCGAAGGCGGCAACTCCGACCGCATGAGCGTTATGTTCCCCCATACGGCGCATAAAGGCATCAGCTGCATTCATTGCCACCACGAAAATCCCGGCGACGACCGCTATGTTTCCTGCACCGAATGCCACGCTACCCCCGGCGCGCGTGAACGTGACCCCATGAGCATGTTTATGGCCTTCCACTCCAAAAATTCCGACCGCTCCTGCTACGGCTGCCACTCACAGAAAAAGGCGCAGGATCCGGCCCGCTATGCCAAATTCAAGGGCTGCCAGCCCTGCCATATGAGCCCCGCCGCCCGCGAAGCCGCCGCCAAGGCCGGTAAATAGGGAAAACGCAGACTGTGCTTTTTTGTGGGGGGAAGGGGGAACTTTTGTTCACAAAAGTTCCCCCTTCCCCCCACGCCCCCCATCCCCTTCAAAAAACTTCTTTTCCTCACCGGCCGATACGGCTTTCTCTCAGGCCGTTGCCGCCAGCGGCGTTTTTTGTGGACCACGATGCCTTTTCTTGAGGTAGCCCCTTTCCCCCATCGTCGCCCGTACAGCTGCTCATATCTCCGACCAAGGCATACCCGCGGCCCTTCCTCACAGCCACCAGCCCCAACCTGCGCATATCTGCATCTTTACCCTTACTGCCCCATATCCTTACCAGCCCGCATACCCGAGTGATTTTCCCCCGGAAGTTGAGCGCGGCATAAAGGGGTGTGGTCGCGCAGCGGCACACCCCAGCCGCGCCGGATAGAGTGGGGCTGCCTGTGGCAAGCGGGGTATGGGGGTTGTAGGGGGGCTAGAGCAGTTAGCGAATGAAATGAGCTAACTGCTCTGCAAGGATTTTCTTGAAAATCCTTGCCACGAAATGCGAGAAGGCAGGTTTTTGCCTGCCGTAAGCGAGCATTTCAAGTGTTAAATGCTCTAGGGGCTGCAGGCCCCTCCCCCCCTCGCGGGGGAGTCCCTTCTCCTCTTACGGAGGAGAAGGGACTCCAAACGCCGCAGCGCAATTCCACTCTGAAATTGCGCTAGTAATCAATATAGGCCACATGGGTCTGCAGGTACTCCATCAGCCCGTGCTTGCCGTCGGCCCCGCCGATGCCGGACTTGCGCCAACCGGCGTGGAAGCCCTGCATGGCCTCGAAGTGCTCACGGTTGACGTAGGTTTCGCCGAACTTGAGGCGGTTGACCGCTTCCATGGTATTGGTGAGCTTGGTGGTGAAGATGGAGGAGGTGAGCCCGTATTCGCAGTCGTTGGCCAAGGCAATGGCCTCATCCAGGGTATGGAAGGTGAGCATGGGCAGCACGGGCCCGAACACTTCTTTACGCACAATTTCCATGTCCTGGCGGCAGTTGCCCAGCAGGGTGGGGGCGTAGAAGTAGCCGGCTTCACGGTTCAGGGGCGCGCCGCCGGTGATGGCTTCCGCGCCGTCGGCCTTGGCGCGTTTGACCATGCTGTCGATTTTTTCCAGCTGTTCGGCGTTGATCTGGCTGCACATATCGGGCGCGGGCTCGTCAAAGGGATTGCCCAGGCGTACCTTGGCAAAGGCTTCAGCCAGTTTGTCGGCGAACTGTTCGGCGATGCTGTCCTGCACATAGAGGCGTTCGGCGCAGTTGCAGACCTGGCCGCTGAAGATGGTGCGCGAGGCCGTGACGCCGCGCACGGCCAGATCCAGGTCGGCGTCGGCGCAGACGATGACCGGGGCCTTGCCGCCCAGCTCCAGCGAAACTTTGGTGACGTTGGCCGCGCTGGCGGTGATGATGCGCTGGCCTGCCTCCACGCTGCCGGTAAGGGTGACCATATCCACCAGGGGACTGGAGGAAAGGGCCTCGCCCAGGGTGGAGCCGCCGCCGGTGATGAAGTTGAGCACGCCGGCGGGGAGGTCCAGATCCGCCACCATTCTGGCGAATTCCATGACGGTCACGGGCGCGACGCTGCTGGGCTTGATGACGGCGGTGCAGCCGGTAAGCAGGGAAGGCGCCACCTTACGGGCCATGACGAAGAAGGGAAAGTTCCAGGGGCAGATGCCCGCCACCACGCCGATGGGCTGGCGGTAGAGCAGGATATTTTCGCGCTGGCGGTCGCTCTGGATGATTTCGCCTTCGTAGAGGCGGGCCCAGCCGGCATAGTAGTCAAAATATTCTGCGGTGCCGTCGATTTCAGCATAGGCCAGGGGCAGGGTTTTGGCTTGTTCCTCGGCCAGCAGGCGGGCCAGATCCGTGCGGTGTTTGCGGACCAGGGTGGCCATTTGCTTGAGGTATGCGCCACGGGCGGCGGCGGACTGTGCGGCCCAGGCTTCCTGCGCCTTGTGGGCGGCCTCCAGAGCTTCCTGGGCGTCTTCGCGCCCGCCGTTGGGGGTCTGGGCCATGATTTTTCCGGTGGAGGGGTTTTCCACCTCAATCATGCTCTGACCGGGGCGGGAAACAAGTTTGCCATTGATGAACTGCTGATAGGTGCGCATAGGCTGCTCCTTGGTTTCCCAACACATAGCCACAGTTCGCCCAAAAGGTAAAGAAGGGCGGCAAGTCCGTGGCGTCAAAGGTCCACAGGCTCACCGCCCGGCAAGGAATTGTTGCGGCGCGCTCAGGCGGCGGGTTTGTCCGCCAGGGCTTCTATCGTCTCCAGGGCCTTGTCCAGCCATGGGCCGGTGACGGATTCCACACCGCCGGCGTCACAGGCGGCGGCCAGGGCCGGGTCAATGGGTAGGCGCCCCAGCACGGGCAGGTGGTGGCGCGCGGCTACTTCGTCCAGGTGACTTTCACCAAAGATTTTGTAGTCCTTGCCGTTGTCCGGGCAGTGGAAGTAGGCCATGTTTTCCACCAGGCCCAAGATGGGAAGGTCCATCTGCCGGGCCATGTCAATGGCTTTTTCCACAATCATGGAAACCAGATCCTGAGGCGAAGTCACCACTACAATACCGTCCACGGGCAGGGACTGGAAGACCGTAAGGGGCACGTCGCCCGTTCCTGGAGGCATGTCCACAAACATGTAGTCCACATCCTGCCAGATGACTTCAGACCAGAACTGCTTGACCACCCCGCCAATGATGGGCCCGCGCCAGATGACGGCGTCGCTTTCGCCCGGCAGCAGCAGATTCATGGACATCATTTCCACCCCGCCTTTGCTGCGCACAGGCAACAGGCCGGATTCGTTGGCCCTGGCCTTGCCGTGCTGGCCAAAAATTTTGGGGATGGAAGGGCCGGTGATGTCCGCGTCCAGAATGGCGCTCTGCCGTCCCCGCCGGGTCATGCCCGTGGCCAGCAGGGCCGTGACCAGGGACTTGCCCACGCCGCCCTTGCCGCTCATGACCGCCACCACCTTGCCCACACGGCTCTGGGGGTGCGGCTTGACGCGAAAGTCTGTCTGCTCCGTCTGGCGGTCTGTACACTGCTCGCCGCAGGAACCGCACGCATGGTTGCACTGTTCGCTCATGGGAAACTGCCTTTTTGAGGTAAAAGATTTTTTCACAGCCCGGAAAATTTTTATTGACATATGTCAAAAACTGGGCCTAAATGGATTTACGACATATGTCAAATAACAACTCAAGCCAATTCTGGCAAGAGCAAGGCGTGGCCCTGGGACCAGCCTGAAAGGATAGTCCGCAGGGCCCGCGTACACAAGGAGGTTCATATGCCGGGCAGAGATCACACTGGTCCTGAGGGCAAGGGTTCCCGCACCGGGCGGGGTTTGGGTAATTGCGGCACGGCCGCGCGGAGCAATGAGGATATGGTGCAGGATAGGGAACAGGGTATGGACCAGCCCCAGACTATGGGCTTGGGGCTGGCCCATCGCTATGGTCAGCGGCGCGGCTTGTGCATGGGCAACGGCCAAGGCCAGGGGCGCGGTAAGGGCCGCGGGCAGGGCCAGGGGCGTGGCATGGGCCAGTGCCGGGGCAGCGGTATGGCTCGCGCCGGCAACGCGCAGGGGGCTGCGCAGCCGGACAAAACGTCGTCTGCCGCGCCTGCAGTAAGCGTCAATGAGTCGGCAGCGACTGTGGAAAAGGCCTGACCGCCACGTCCGCCGCAAGCGGACGGGGGTTTGCAATGGGTGTCAGGCAAGCCTGACCGTCTGAGAAAAACAGCGGCGGGGCCACATGGGGTGCGGCCCCGCCGTAATCAAGTTTGCCCTGGCGCGCCGTGAGGCGGCGTTTGCGATTTTTTACAATGCCCCGGAACCAGGATATAGATGTGAAGTGGGCGGGTGCGGGCCGCGGCTTTTTGGAAGGCGCGCCGTGTACCGGCCAAAATATTTTGAAGCATGAGGTCTGTGTATGCCGCGACCGCGAAAATGGCGCAAGGTCTGTTGTCTGCCGGAAAGCGACTGTTTTGGCCCCCTGGGGCCGCAAGCGCCGCAGGGTGAAGTGGTTATGACGGTAGATGAATACGAGGCCGTGCGCCTGATTGATCTGGAAGGGCTGAACCAGGAATCCTGTGCCGAAAAAATGCGCATTGCCCGCACCACAGTGCAGAGCATCTATGCCGCCGCGCGCCGCAAGGTGGCGGAAGCCCTGGTCAACGGACTGCGGCTGCGCATTACCGGCGGCGATTACCAGCTTTGCGACGGGCACGGTCCGCAGTGCGGAGTGGGGGGGTGTCGCCGGAGGCGGGGGGGCACGCTGCGCTAGGCAGTTAGCGAATGAAATGAGCTAACTGCTCTGCAAGGATTTTCTTGAAAATCCTTGCCACGAAATGCGAGAAGGCAGGCTTTTGCCTGCCGTAAGCGAGCATTTCAAGTGTTAAATGCTCTAAGGGGTCCCGCCGGAAGGCGGGGGTGTCGCTGCGCGACCACACCCCTTTATGCCGCGCGCAACTTCCGGGGAAAAGTCGCCCGGATGCGCGGATCGGGAATGTGGTGGGCTGTGAGGGCACAGGCCCGGAGAAAAAGCTGACGCTGGGGGCAACGGCCTGGAAAAACACCGCATCTGTCAGTGAGGAAAAGAAGTTTTTTGAAGGGGATGGGGGGGCGTGGGGGGAAGGGGGGACTTTTGTGAACAAAAGTCCCCCTTCCCCCCACAAAAAATTAACTTGCCGAGTTGGCGGCGGCCACGCGGCGGGCGGCCTGGCCATCGGCGCGCTTGTGGCGGGCGGCTTTCTGGCTGGGGGCTTTTTTGGCTTTGGCGGCTTTGAGCTGTTTGTCCTGCTGTCGGGCGGCCTTGCGCACATGCTGCTTGCGTGCGGGCTGGTCTGCGCCGGCGTAGAGGCGGCTGGCTTCGCGGGCCAGGAGGTGGGGGTCGGGGTGGTAGGCGTTGGGGGGCAGAGTATCAAGAGCGGCGGTGACGGAGACAGCCTGGTTGGTGCAGACCTTGAAGCCTGCGTCCAGCAGACGGAAGGCTTCTATACTGCGGGTGCGGCCATCGGGCGCGGCCATAATCACGGCCAGGAGGCGGTGGTTTCCCTGGGCGGCGGTAAAAATAAGATTATAGCCTGAAGCGTTGGTCCAGCCGGTTTTGAGGCCGTCCGCGCCGGGGTACTGGCCGAGCAGGGGGTTACGGTTCCAGGTAATGCTGCCCCTGTGGTTAAGCACATGGGTGCTGTGAAAGCGCAGGGCCTCCGGATAGGTGCGCAGATAGGCGCGGGCAAGGGCCAGCATGTCGCGCGCGGTGGTCACTTGGCCGCGGGCGGGCAGGCCGTGGGGGTTGACGAAGACGCTGTCGCGCATGCCCAGGCTGCGGGCCTTGGCGTTCATCATGTTGACGAAGGCGGGCACAGAGCCGCCCACAAATTCGGCTGCAGCGGTGCTGGCATCGTTGCCTGAAGAAACGGCCATGCCCGTGAGCAGTTGTTCCAGAGTGAGTTGTTCACGCTGGCGCAGGCCCATGCGGGAGCCGCCGGTGCGCGCGGCCAGACGACTGATGGTCACCGGGCTGTCCAGGCTGGCGAGGCCGGCGCGGATCTGGTCCATAACCAGAAACATGGAAAGAACTTTTGTTAGTGAAGCTGGTGGAATGGGGGTATCAGCATTTTGCTCGAAGAGGATGGCGTCCTGATCCAGGTCGTAGAGGATGGCGGCGCAAACCCCCACGGCCCCGTGCGTCGGCACTGGAGGCGCGGCGCGGCTTGTGGCGGGCAGTCCGGCTAAAAGCCAGCACAGGCAGCACAGGGTCAGGAAAGCAACGCGCGACGCGCGGGGCGCGTCGGCAAAAAACGGTGAGTTCATGCGTATACCCTCGGTTCGCTCCGGGTCCGTGGCGGTTTCGCCTGGGCAGCTGACGTTTGGAAGGGGCAGGCCGTGCACAACGGAAGTGCGGGCGGAAATAGCTCTAATCTAGAAAAACAATAGACAGTTTATTGCCTGTACGCGAGAAATCCGGCAAATGCAAGCGGGCCGGGCCGGGGGAGGAAGAGGCTTGGCCGTTGCGGGCACGTGTTTATCGGAGGGAGCCCTTGCGGGGAGTCGGGCAGAGCCCTTTTCGTTGCAATTCTCCTGCGGCAGTGCGAGGCGGCCACGGGCCGCCAAGGCGTTACGTAAGCCTTATGCAGCCGGACGTGAAACCGGCCTGCCTGAGGCGCTGAACCAGTCTGTTTCCCACGCAAAAATGTTATGCGGGCGGCTGTTGCGGCAGGCGGGCGTCGGTATGCAGGCACATATGCCTGACAATGCCGTCCACTAGGCCGATTTTGGGAATGATAATCCGTGTAGCGCCCACAGTGTCCGCCACTTCCAGAAAGATTTCCAAGGCGGGCACAATAACGTCCGCACGGTAGCTGTTGAGCCGGAACTTGTCCATGCGATCTTCCAGGCTCAGCCCGCGCAGCGCCATGTGCAAATTGCGCAGCTCTTGCGGGGTGGCGGATTTCCCTTCTTTTTTATCCAAGAGTTTTGCTATCTTGTTAATGTTTCCGCCAGTGGCGATAATTTTGCGCGGTTGGTAGGTCTTGGTCAGGCTGGCTAACTCGCGCGCCAGCCGTCGGCGTTCGTCCGGAGCCACGGCCCCGGCAAGTAGCCGCAGTGTGCCCACTTGGAAGGAAAAGGCCTCGACCAGAAGCCCGCCGCGCGCCAGGACGATCTCCGTGCTGCCGCCGCCCACATCCACATAAAGGACCGCCTCGCTATCTTCCATATAGCGGGAAAAGACATTGGCTTCGAACAGGATTTCCGCTTCCTCGATGCCGGAAATAATGGACATATCCAGGCCGGTATCGGCCTTGACGGCGGCCAGGAGGTCCAGGCCGTTGGCGGCGTCACGCATGGCGCTAGTGGCGCAGATGCGGTAGTGGTCCACGCTGTAGGCCCGCATGAGGTGTGCGAGGGCCTGCATGGCCTCACGGAAGAGCGCCTTTTTTTCGTCCGAGATGCGCCCTCGTGCGAATACGTCCGCTCCCAGCCGTAGGGGAATGCGCAGATAGGCGCTTTTTTTGGCGGGCCTGTCAGGTCGCAAGCGGCTCACGTCGCTGATCAGACAGCGTACGGCATTGGAGCCCACATCCACGGCGGCCACGGTTTGCAAGTTCATATCTGCGCTCCGCGTGGGGCATTGTCCCTGGCTTTGGCGGCGTCCGTCTTTTGTCTTCGCTTGGGGGACGTCCCCTGGCGCAGGGCTTTGCGGGCGTAATAGTCGTAGAGCAGAAGCTGCGATCGGCAGGGCACCGCCGTGAGGCCGGTATGGTAACTGTTGCAGCAGGCGTCATCAAGTACCCTGGCCTTAACGTTGTCCGACCATTGGATGGCGAAAATATCCCGCAAAGTACGTGCCAGACGGGGGCAGTCCACAGGAGCCGCGACCTCTATGCGTCGGTCCAGGTTGCGGGGCATCCAGTCTGCGCTGGCGATGTAGACTTTTTCTTCATCGGCGTTGCAGAAAATCAGAATACGGGCGTGCTCCAAAAATTTGTCTACAATGCTGATGGCCCAGATATTTTCGCTCAGGCCCGGCACCTGCGGCTTAAGACAGCAGGCCCCGCGCACGATAAGCCGTACCTCCACCCCTGCGGCTCCGGCCTTGTAAAGCAGGCGGATCATGCCTTCGTCCGTGAGGCTGTTGAGTTTGGCAAAAATATAGGCGGACTTTCCAGCGCGGGCATTTTTGATTTCTTTTTCTACCAACCGGCTGAAAAATGTGCGCATGTGGTAGGGGGCCACCACCAGGTTGGCACATTCCAGGGGTTTGTGCGAAGCGTCCAGCACGCTGAAGATGCGGCGTGCGTCCTCGGCAAAGCCGGGGGCGGCGGTAAGCAGCCCCACATCACTGTAGAGCCGGGCCGTGTCCTCGTTAAAATTGCCGGTGCCGATGTAGGTATAGCCGTTTTTCTGTCGGCCCTCCATGCGTTCTACCAGCACAAGTTTGCAGTGCACCTTAAGATCCTTGACGCCGTGGATAATGTGGACTCCGGCCTGGCGCAACACATCCACGGCCTTGACGTTGCGTTCTTCATCAAAGCGGGCCATGAGCTCTACAAACGCGGTGACGCGCTTGCCGTTCTGGGCCGCGTTGGCCAGAGCATTAATGACCCTGGATTGGTCCGCCGTGCGGTAAAGCGTGATGCTGATGTCCGTCACCTTGGGGTCAATGGCCGCTTCTCCTAAAAAGTCCACCATGTGGTTGAAGGAGTGGTAGGGAAAGTGCAGCAGAATATCTTTCTTTTTCACTACCTTTAAAATACTTGAAAAAGGCGTCAGATCCGGATGGGCCAGGGGCGGAGGCATATTGCTTTCCAGGTCCGGCCGCACCTGCGGAAAATGCATCAGGCTGCGCATCATGTGGTAGCGGCCGCCGGGGTTGAGTTCTCCAGACTTCAGATTGAGCTTAGAGGCCAGCAGCGCCAGCAAATCGGCGGGCATGGCCTGGTCGTAGATCAGGCGCACGGGTCGACCGCGCAGACGGTGTTCCAAGCCTTCTTCCATTTTTTCAATAAGGCTTTTAGATACGTCATCGTCCAGTGAAAGCTCGGCGTCACGCATTACTTTGAAGGTATAGGCGGAAATTTTTGCGTAGCTGAACATAAAAAAAATGTTGTTCAGACACAGGCGGACGATGTCGTCCACAAAAATGATGTCATGACAGCCGGGCTGGGAGGGCATTTCCACAAAGCGGGGGCAGCTGGCGTTGACGGGAATGCGGATAATGGCGTAGCGCGCTTTTTTGTTGCCTTCCGGGGCCATGCGGACAGCGTGGTAGATGTGGCTGTCCTGCAAAAAAGGCAGGCGGGCGCGGCGGTTGAGGATCAGGGGCACCAACTGGGGTTTAATGACATCGGCAAAGTAGGCGCGGCAAAAAATTTCCTGCCCTGTGGTCAATTGGTGTTCGTCCCGTACGCGAATGCCCTGGCGCGCCAGGGCTGCCAGCACTTCCGCGTAGGTGGCGCTGAAGGCCGCCTGCCCCCGTGCCGCCCTTTCGTTGACGCGGCGCAGGGCTTCTTGTGGGCTGAGGCCACCCATGAGCAGGGGGCGGCGCGGATCTCTTTCGCGGCATAAGCGCACCAGCGCGGCCAGCCGCACTCGGATAAATTCATCCTGATTGCTGGAAAATATCCCCAAAAATCGTAAGCGCTGCACCAGAGGATTGGCCGGATCGCGGGCTTCCTGTAAGATGCGTTCGTTAAAGCACAACCAGCTCAGCTCCCGGTTGTTCATCCTGGCGCTGTCGTTCATCACGCGGGCTCCGTTTTTTGTGTTTTGCCCGGCTTATAGGCCTCCTTTGTGAAAATATGGCGACAGTACGGAAAAAATTGCGGCGTAGACTTGTGGTGCATTTTCCCCAGGGCAGGCGCACTGCCTTACCCGCAGGCATAACAACAGGTTGACCGGATTCCTGCCCGCCGTGCCCTTGGCCGCGAAAAAAGCTGCGGCGCAGGGCGTAGTTACGCCTCGTCCGCAGAGGTGTCCATGCGGAAATCTACGCGGATTTTGAACAGTTTGGTGGCGGGCAGGTTGAGGATGTCCACGCCCGTGTCGCGGCTGATGGCGTCCAGGGTAGCCTGGGCGTCCTGCCGCGAGGGACTGATGAGGGTGAACCAGATGTTATAGGCGTGTTCGCGCTGGTAGTTGTGGGTGACGCCTGGTTCGGCATTGACGCGCTCCACAAAGGCGGCCATGCGCGCCTCCGGCACTTTGGCGGCGCAGAGGGTGGAAACATAGCCCAGCTTGGCGGATTGAAAGTTGGCCCCCAGGCGGCGGATGATCTTACGGGCCTTGAGGGCGCGCACCCGCGTAAAGGCTTCCTCTTCGCTGATGCCCAGCTGCTCCCCCAGCACGGCGTAGGGACGCGGAGCCAGGGGAAAGGCCGTCTGGATAATGTCCAGCAGTTGTCTGTCCGTGCGGTCCAGGGTCTCCTGGGGCGTGGCCGTATCCGTGGCTTTTTCGCGGGCCTGGGTCATGCTTTCTCTCCCTTGGGGCGCAGTTTTGCCGGAATATAGGTGCAGAGGGGCTCTTCGCCCATGTGGTCATTGTCCATGCTGTAAGCGCGGGCGCGGCAGCCGCCGCAGACCTTGTGATACTCGCACACGCCGCATTTGCCCTTGTAACAGGATTGGTCGCGGAACTGCAGAAAATACTTGCTGCTGCGCCAGATTTCGGGAAAGGGCGTTGTGCGCACGTTGCCGCAGTTGAGTTCCAGGTAGCCGCAGGGCTGCACCTGGCCCACATGGCTGATGAAGCAGAAACCCGTGCCGCCCAGACAGCCGCGGGTGTGGGCGTCCATGCCAAAGGTTTCGGCCGTGACGCTGAGGCCTTCTTCCCGCGCGCGCTGGCGCATGATGCGGTAGTAGTGCGGCGCGCAGGTGGCCTTGAGGTGCATGCTGGTGCCTTTGCGGAAGTCGTAGAGCCAGTGCAGCACGTCTTCGTATTCCTGAGCCGAGATGACCTGGTCGGCCAGACCAGAGGCGCGGCCCATGGGCACCAGCAGAAAGATGTGCCAGGCCGCCGCGCCGATGCGCTCACAGAGCTCGAAGATTTTTTTGAAGCTGCTCAGGTTGTTGCGGGTGACGGTGGTGTTGATCTGAAAGGGCACGCCCGCGGCTTTGAGGTATTCTATACCCCGCAGGCTGGCTTCAAAAGCGCCGGGTACGCCGCGGAAGCTGTCGTGGCTGGCCGCGTCCGGTCCATCGATGGAGATGGAGCAGCGGTTGACCCCGGCGGCCTTGATTCTGGCCGCCGTTTCCGGGGTGATGAGGGTGCCGTTGGGCGAAAAGGCGCAGGGCAGGCCCTTGGCGTGGGCATAAGCTACCAGCTCGTAGACGTCGGCCCGCATCATGGGGTCGCCGCCCGTGAAGATGATGATGGGACGGCCCACCTGGGGGAAGGTGTCGATAAGGGCCTTGGCCTCGGCTGTGGAAAGTTCGCCGGGGTAGGGCTCCGGATGGGCCTCGGCCCGGCAGTGCTTACAGGCCAGGTTGCAGGAGCGGGTCACTTCCCAGGCAATGAGCCGGCACACGGGGCTGCCGTCCGGCAGGGCGGCGGGTCCGCCCTTGTGCGCGCCCTTGTGCGCTCCGGGATGTCCGCCTGCAGTGTGTCCGCCGGGATGCCCGGCCAAAGCCGCAGACCCTTCCTCAGCGGGGGGCGCAACATCGGGCAGGCCGCAGGTGGGGTTGCCGCTCAGGCCTGGGGGGGGGCAGTGGTGGGACATCAGCGGACCAGCCTTTCCTTGAGCAGGGTTTCGGTAAAATAGGTGATGATCATGTCCGCGCCTGCGCGCTTGAGGCCGGTGAGGGATTCGAGCATGACGGCGCGTTCGTCCACCCAGCCGTTAAGCCCGGCGGCGCGGATGAGGGAGTATTCGCCGCTGACCTGGTAGGCGCAGAGGGGCACGCTGACGTGGTCGCGCACCGTGCGGATAATGTCGCTGTACGGACCGGCGGGCTTGACGATCAGGGCGTCCGCGCCTTCTTCCAGGTCGGCCAGGGCTTCAATGAGGGCCTCGCGGGCGTTGGCCGGGTCCATCTGGTAGGACTTGCGGTCGCCGCAGGCCGGGGCGCTTTCGGCCGCGTCGCGGAAGGGGCCGTAGTAGGCCGAGGCGTATTTGACGGCGTAGGAAAGGACGGGCGTTTCCGTCAGACCGCCCTGGTCCAGGGCCTCGCGGATGGCGGCCACGCGGCCGTCCATCATGTCCGAAGGGGCCACCATGTCGGCCCCGGCTTCGGCGTGACTCACGGCGGTTTTGGCCAGCAGGGGCAGGGTGGCGTCGTTGAGTACCGCGCCGTCGGGCATGAGCACGCCGCAGTGGCCGTGGCTCATGTATTCGCAGAGACAGACGTCGGTGATGACCAGCAGCTTGGGCCAGCGCTGTTTGAGCAGGCGCACGGCCTGCTGCACAATGCCGTTTTCAGCATAGGCTCCGCTGGCCTGTTCGTCCTTAACGGCCGGAATGCCGAACAGGATCACGGCCGTGAGGCCCGTATCCACGGCCTTGGCCACCTGCTTTTCCAGCTCTTGCAGGCTGAGCTGGTACTGGCCGGGCATGGAGGGAATTTCTTTACGCAGGCCCGCGTCTGCGGTTTCCACCACAAAATAGGGCATGATCAGGTCTTCGCTCAGGAGGGGCGGAGTTTCGCGGACCAGGGTGCGGAGCTCCGGGGTCCAGCGCAGGCGGCGGCCCCTGTGGAATGCGTTCATGATGTGCTTCCTTGTTATGTTCGCCGGGCGCGCTAAAAACGGCGGCGCGCCAAGGAGAAGTTTTTGCCATTGTCCTGCGGGCAAAGCGCCCTGTCAAGGGCGGGACGGCGCAAGCAGACGTGTCGCGTGTCCTGCTGCGCCGTTTTTGCCCGCCGGTTTTTGGCGGGTCAGGCCGTGCGCAGCACAAGCCGGCTGATTTCGGCGGGCACGCCGAGCCTTACGGGAAAGCCCGCCCACAGACCCACGCCGGGGCCGACAAAAAGCCGCATGGCGTCCACATCATAGAGCCCGCGGACAAATCCGTCGTTGCGGGCGGCGACGATCTGGTCAAAGCCCAGCATCTGCCCGCCGTGCGTGTGTCCGGAAATCTGCAGGTCAATGCCGTGGGCGGCGTTTTCGCGCGCGCCTACGGGCTGGTGCGCCAGCAACAGCGTGGCGGCCCCGGCCGGAGCTCCGGCCAAGGCTTTTTCCAGGTCCGGGCCGGGCCTGCCGAAGAGGGGGGCCATGGGGTCATTGAGGCCCGCAATGACCAGGGGGGTTCCCCCAATGTCCACAACCGTATGAGCGTTGTGCAGGAGGGGCAGGCCCAGGGCGGCAAAATGCCGCATCCAGCCGGCATAGTCGGCATAATATTCGTGGTTGCCCTCGCAGGCATACACCCCGTAGCGGGCGCGCAGCAGCCCCAGCGGGGCCACGTCGGCGTCCCTGTTGGTGGTGGTTCCGTCCACCAGGTCGCCGGTGCAGACAATGAGGTCCGGGCGCAGAGCGTTGACGGCCGCCACAATGGCCGCCACGCGGGGCGCGTGCAGCAGGGCCGAGGCGTGCAGGTCCGTAAGCTGCACAACCACAAGGCCATGCAGCGCGGCGGGCAGGCGGCGCAAAAAAATTTCCGTTGTTTTGACGGCCGGAATCCGCAACGCCTCTTTAAAGCCGTAAGCGCCCACGGTCAGCCCCAGACCGGCCAGGGCAACGGCCCGCCTGCCCGGCGAAAAGGGCGTGCTGCGCCGGCACGTCAGTTTGCGCACAAGCAGGAGCCCCAGCCGCAGGCCGTCGCGCAGCAGCAAGAGGGCGAAAATGACGGTCATGACGATGAAGGCCGCACTGAAGGCCGCCAGCACAAAGTAGGGCATCTCCGGCGAGCTGAGCGAACCGGACAGGAAACGGACACACAGATGGTACTGCGAGACCAGCAGGGCAAGCGTTGCGGCAAGAGCCTTGCCCCGGGGCGGCAAAGGCGCGGGCAGGATCAGCCGGAAGGTCACGTAGAAGAAGAGCAGGACACCGTAAAGATGGATGAGTATCATAAACCCTGCTGCCGGTTCCGACCCGCGAAAACTGCGGGACAAAGCGGCGTGGCTGGCATGTTTCTGGATCGTCTGGCCGGGGGAACGGCGTGCGGCGCTGGCATTGGGGGCGGGCGGGGGCGCCGGCGCTGGCTTTTGTGTCCGGCCGGGGGGGGGCCCCCTGTGCTGTGCGGAAAGAGGATTTTTTGCAGGATGGGGGAGGCAACGTCAGGGTCGTGCCGTTTTGCACGGGCCCCGACGCTTCCTTCCCCGCAATAACGCGCCCTTACAGTCCTATTTCTTCGTCCGTAAGGTAACAGGCGGGATCCTGGGCCCAGATGTCGCCGTAGAAGGCTTCGGCGCGGGCGCGGAAGTTGCCGCCGCAGATGTTGAGATAGCGGCACTTGGCGCAACGGCCCTTGACGTGGGTTTTTTTGTCCTTGAGCTGGTGCAGCAGTTCAATGTCGGGGTCGTCCCAGATCTGGGAGAATGGGCGCTCCAGCACATTGCCGAAGACGTGCTGCCGCCAGAACTGGTCGGCGTGCACCTTGCCGTCCCAGGAGATACAGCCGATGCCCCGGCCGGAGTTGTTGCCCTCATTGTACTGGAGAAGCTCAAAAACATCCTCGGCGCGTTTGGGGTCTTCGCGCTTGAGGCGCATCCAGACGTAGGGGCCGTCGGCGTGGTTGTCCACGGTGAGGATTTCTTTGGGCTTGCCCGCGTCAAACAGGGCACGGGTTTCGTCCATAATGAGGTCCAGCACCTGGCGGGTTTCGCTGTGGTCCAGGTCTTCCTTGATGAGGTCTGAGCCGCGCCCGGAATAGACCAGGTGGTAGAAGCAGGCGCGGGGCACTTCCAGTTCGCGCAGCAGGCGGAAGATGCCGGGAATTTCAGCCACGTTACGCTTGTTGATGGTAAAGCGCAGGCCCACTTTGAGGCCCTCGGCCTGACAGTTGGCAATGCCCTCCAGGGCCTTTTTAAAGGCCCCCGGCACGGCGCGGAACTTGTCATGCACGGGCTCCATGCCGTCCAGCGAAACGCCCACATAGGAAAGCCCTACGGACTTGAGTTCGCGGGCCTTGGCCTTGGTGATGAGCGTGCCGTTGGTGGAGATGACCGCCCGCATGCCCTTGGCCGTGGCGTGGCTGGCCAGCTCCACCAGGTCTTTGCGCACCAGGGGCTCACCGCCGGAAAAAAGCATGACCGGCGCGCCGTAGGCGGCCAGATCGTCGATCATGGCCTTGGCCTGGGTGGTGCTGATCTGGTCCTCGCCGTCCACGGGCACGGCCTTGGCATAGCAGTGCACGCACTTGAGGTTGCAGCGCTGGGTCATGTTCCAGACCACAACGGGTTTTTTATCCTTGGAAAATTGCAGCAGATGGGAGGGCAGCTTGCCCGATTGCCGCCCGTAGCGCAGGGCGTCGGAGGGTTCCACCTGGCCGCAGTAGAGTTTGGAGATGCCGATCATGGCGTATATGTCCTCATGCGTCCAGCAGGCGCTGGTGTAACAGGGCGAACGCGGCTTCCAGGCCTTCGGGCCTGGTGCCGCCGGCCTGGGCCATGTCCGGGCGTCCGCCGCCCGAACCGCCGCACGGGGCCGCGACTTCCTTGATCAGGGCCGGGGCCGTAAATGTGTTGTGCAGATCCTTGGAAACATAGACAAGCAGACCCACCTTGCCGTCCTCTACCGTGGCCAGGCAGGCCACGGCCTTTTCCGGCAGGCGGGCGCGCACGTCGTCCATGAGGCCGCGCAGGGCCTTGATGGGCACGCCGTCCAGGCGGGCGGCCAGCAGACGCCGGCCGTTGACTTCCTTGACCTGCGAAACCAGGTCCGCGCCCGTGGCCGGGGCGGCCTTTTCCGAAGCCTTGCGCAGCTTCTTGATTTCGCCGTGCAGGGCCTGCACCCGCTCGGCCAGCTGGCCCGGCCGGGCTTTGAGCAGGTCGGCCAGGGAGGCCAGCTCGGCCCGCTGCTCCACGGCGCGGGCATAGGCGTTCCAGCCGGTGACGGCTTCAATGCGCCGCACCCCGGCGGCCACGCCGCTTTCGGAAACAATCAGGAAGGAACCGGCCTCGCCCGTACGGGAAAGGTGCGTGCCGCCGCACAGTTCCACGGATTCCGGCGCGTCTGCCGTCGGGTCGGCCACGGTCAGCACGCGCACGGCATCGCCGTATTTTTCGCCGAACAAGGCCATGGCTCCGCTGGCCATGGCTTCGGCCACGGGCATGATTTTGGTGCTGACGGGCATGTCCGCCAGAATGGCGCGGTTGACCTGGCGCTCTACAGCAGCCAGCTCTTCAGGGGTCAGGGCCGCAATGTGGGAAAAGTCAAAACGCAGATGCGTGCCGTCCACCAGTGAGCCCGCCTGCTTGACGTGGCTGCCCAGCACCCGGCGCAGGGCCGCGTGCAGCAAATGGGTGCAGGTGTGGTTGCGGGCCGTGGACGCGCGCTGGTCGGCGTCCACGGTCAGTTCTGCCGTGTCGCCCAAGCGTAGTTCGCCCGAATCCACATAAATTTCGTGCACCAACAGGGTGGGCGCGGGCTTGAGGGTGGTGCGCACCGTGGCTGCGCCTGAAGCGGAGCGCAGATGCCCCGCGTCTCCGGCCTGCCCGCCGCCCTCGCCGTAAAAGGGCGTGCTTTCCGTCACCACATAGCCTGTTTCGCCCTCGCCCAGCAGGTCCACGGCCGCGCCCGCCGCGTTGCGCAGGTCCGTGACCGGGCTTTGGGCCGTAAGACGCTCGTAGCCCACAAAGGTGCTGGTCAGGCCCGCGTCCAGCAGAGGCTGGAAGGGATTGGCCCCCGCTCCGGCCTGGCCCAGCAGGCCGCCTTTTTTCTGGTGCTCGCGGGCGCGGGCGCGCTGCGCGGCCATGTGGGTTTCAAAGCCCGCCGCGTCGGCGGTAAAGCCGCGTTTTTCGGCCACGTCCGTAACAATGTCCAGGGGGAAGCCATAAGTGTCGTAGAGTTTGAAGCAGAAGTCGCCGGGGATGCGCGTTTTGCCCGCGGCCTTGAGGGCGGCCAGCTCTTCGTCCAGCAGCTCCAGGCCTTTCTGCAGCGTGAGGGAAAAGCGCTGCTCTTCCTCAAACACGGCGCGGGCGATAAAATCGGCATGTTCCGTCAGTTCGGGATAGGCGTCGCCCATGACCTCCGTGACCTTGCGGGCCACTTTGTACATGAAGGGCTCGTGTACGCCCATGAGGGTGGCAAAGCGTAAAGCCCGGCGGATGAGACGGCGCAGCACATAGCCCCGGCTTTCATTGGAGGGCAGCACGCCCCCGGCAATAAGAAAGGCTGCGGCGCGGCTGTGGTCGGCAATGACGCGCAGGGCCGTATCCACGTCGTTGGTGTCCGGCGCGCTGTAGCTGTAGCTTACGCCCGCCAGGCCCGCTGCGTACTGGATGATCTCCTGAAACAGGTCGCAGTCGAAGTTGGAGCGCTTGCCCTGCACGACGGCGGCCATGCGCTCCAGGCCCATGCCCGTATCGATGTTGGGCCGGGCCAGGGGTGAGCGCGTGCCGTCGGCGGCCTGGTCAAACTGGGTGAAGACCAGGTTCCAGATTTCCAGAAAACGGTCGCAGTCGCACTGGCCGATGCCGCAGTGGGGGCCGCAGGACATTTCTTCGCCCTGGTCCACATAGATTTCGGAGCAGGGGCCGCAAGGGCCCGTATCGCCCATGGTCCAGAAGTTGTCCTTCTCGCCCATGCGCACAATGCGTTCTTGCGGCAGACCGGCCAGCTCGGCCCACAGGGCGGCGGCCTCATCGTCTTCGCGGTAGACCGTGACCCAGAGCTTTTCCTTGGGCAGTTCCAGTTCTTTGGTCACAAACTCCCAGGCCCAGGCAATGGCCTCGCGTTTGAAGTAGTCGCCAAAGGAAAAGTTGCCCAGCATTTCAAAAAAGGTGTGGTGGCGCGCCGTGCGGCCCACGTTTTCCAGGTCATTGTGCTTGCCGGAAACGCGCAGGCATTTCTGACAGGTGGTGGCGCGGCTGTAGTCGCGCTTTTCCTCGCCCAGAAAAAGTTTTTTGAACTGCACCATGCCCGCATTGGTAAAGAGCAGGGTGGGGTCGTTGGGTGGAATGATGGGCCCGGAGGGCACAATGGCGTGCTGGTGACGCTGAAAAAATTCCAGATAGCGGCGGCGGATTTCTTTGGCGGTGAGCATAGTGGCTCCGTAGTGCAAGGCTGCGCGCGGCAGGGCGCGCCGCGCCCCCGGCGCGGCGTCCTCTGCCCGAAATTAAGGGCCTGATCAGTCGTAGTCGGGGGCGGGGGGCGGCGTTTCGTCCAGCTCCTCGCCGTCAGGAAGGCTTTCCTGCGGGTGCAGTCCCAGAAACTCCACGACCTTGGCTTCAATCTGGTTGCGCAGTTCGGGGGTTTCGTCCAGCAGGGCGCGCACCTTTTCACGTCCCTGGCCCAGCTTTTCCGCGCCAAAGGCAAACCAGGAGCCACTTTGCTCAATGACCTTGGCCTCAATGCCCAGGTCGATGAGTTCGCCGGAACGCGAAATGCCCTGACCGTACAAAATGTCGAAAATGGCGCTGCGGAAGGGCGGGGCCACCTTGTTTTTGACCACCTTGACCTTGGTGCGCGAACCGAAAGACTCTTCTTTGTCCTTGAGGGTCTGGATGCGGCGGATGTCCATACGCACCGAAGCGTAAAATTTGAGGGCGTTGCCGCCGGTGGTGGTCTCCGGGCTGCCGTAGCCTGTGACGCCGATCTTCATGCGGATCTGGTTGATGAAGATGACCGACGTGTGCGACTTGTGGATGGTGCCCGTAAGCCGCCGCATGGCGTGGGACATGAGCCGGGCGTGACCGCCCACCTGCGTTTCGCCCATGTCGCCGTCCAGTTCCGCCTGGGGAATCAGCGCGGCCACCGAGTCCACCACCACCAGATCCACCGCGCCGGAACGCACCAGCATATCCGCAATGTCCAAAGCCTGCTCGCCGTAGTCCGGCTGTGAAATGAGCAGCTCGTCCGTGTTGACGCCCAGCCTTTTGGCATAGCCCACGTCCAAGGCGTGCTCCGCGTCCACAAAGGCGCAGGTGCCGCCCTGCTTCTGACACTCGGCAATGATGTGCAGGGTAAGCGTGGTCTTGCCCGAAGATTCCGGGCCGAAGATCTCCGTGATGCGCCCGCGCGGAATGCCTCCCACCCCCAGGGCCAGGTCCAGACCGATGGAACCCGTGGGAATAACAGGGATGTTGACATGAGCCTCGTCGGAGAGCTTCATGACCGCACCCTTGCCGTATTTGCGCTCAATAGTGGAAAGCGCCGTGCCTAAGGCCTCGGCGCGCGCGTCCGCAGGACTGAGGGCCGGTTTTCTGGCCATATGTGTACTCCGTGTAAAGATGCCTTCAAGCTGTCAAGCATACCAAAGCCGCCCTCGCATGGCAAATGTTCCGGCCGGGCCGGAGGCGGTTGCAGACGTGCGGTCGGGATTTTTGTGTGGGGAAGAGGGCGAAAAAACGGGGGTGGCTATTTTGTGCCGTTGCCGTCGCCCACAGCCCGGACGCAGGCTTTTCCAGGAGATAATATTCCCTGATAATAGTATATTGAAAAAATAAATTTCTCTGACGTCACCCTTGTTACCCCGTTCAGGGTACGCCCGGCATATTGCCGGGAGGGAAAAAGTTTTTTGAAGGATAGGGGGTGTGGGGGGAAGGAAACTTTTGTTCACGAAAGTTTCCTTCCCCCCACTTCTTCCCCGTCTACTTCAGCTTTCGAAAAGCCTTTTCGGCGCCTTCGGGCAGGGGATAGACGTGTTCTTCAGCGGGGAAGGCCGCGGCGCGCACTTCGCGGGCGTAGGCTTCCACAGCGCCGCGCAGGGCCTGGCCCACCTCTCCGAAGCGTTTGACGAAGCGGGGGAGTTTGCCGGGGGTCATACCGGTCATGTCCTGCCAGACGAGCACCTGGCCGTCGCAGTCCGCGCCCGCGCCAATGCCGATGGTAGGGATGGTCAGGGCCTGGGTGATCTTGGCGGCCAGGGGGGCGGGAACGCATTCGAGCACCAGGGCGAAGGCCCCGGCGTCCTGCAGGGCGCGGGCGTCGTCCAGGAGTTTTTGGGCGGCCAGGGGGGTTTTGCCCTGTACCTTGTAGCCGCCGAAGGCGTTGACGGACTGGGGGGTGAGGCCCAGATGGCCCACCACCGGGATGGAGGCCCGCACCAGGGCGCGCACTTCGGGGCAGAAGTCCGCCCCGCCTTCCAGTTTGACGGCCTGGGCGCGGCCTTCGACCATGAGGCGGCCGGCGTTGCGCACCGCTTCTTCCACGCCCGTGTGGTAGCTCATGAAGGGCATGTCGCAGACCACCAGGGCTTCGCGTGTGCCGCGGGCCACGGCGGCGCAGTGGCGGATCATGTCGTCCAGGGTGACGGAGAGGGTGTCTTCGTAGCCCAGCATGACCATGCCCAGGGAATCGCCCACCAGGATGGCGTTAACCCCGGCGGCGTCCATGACCCTGGCCGTGCTGTAGTCGTAGGCCGTGATCATGACCAGTTTTTCCCCGCCCTTGGCTTCTCGAAAGGTGACTGCCGTATTTTTCATGAGCGTGCCTCCGCAGGTTGTTGGTCGTTGGCGGCCTGGGCCAGGCCCATGAGCAGGTGGGTCAGCTTGGCCGCCGTAAAATCCGCGTGGTGCAGGCCGGGTATGGGGGCCAGCTCCACCACGTCCAGGCCCGCCACCCGGCGGCCCGCCACGCAGCGTTCCAGAATGAACTGGGCCTCGCGCCAGTTGAGGCCGCCGGGCGAGGGCGTACCCGTGGCCGGCATGAGGGAGGAGTCCAGTCCGTCCAGGTCAAAGGTGATGTAGATATTGTGGGGGAATCCTTCGGGAAAGGGTTTTTCCGGCAGGCCCACGCGGGCCAGGAAGCGTGCGTCGTAGTGCGTCACGCCCAGGCGCTCGCGCGTGGCGGCCTCTTCGCGGCAAAAGTCCCGCACGGCAAACTGGACCAAGGGCAGGCCCAGGTCCGCCGCAGCCCGGTACATGACGCAGGCGTGGGAATAGGGGTCGCCCTCATAGCTCTGGCGCAGGTCGGCGTGGGCGTCAAACTGCACCACGCCCAAAGGCTCACCGCGTTGTTTTGCCCGCGTCGCCAGGGCGCGCAGGGCCCCCAGGGTGACCGTGTGCTCGCCGCCCAGCAGCACGGGCACGGCCCCACAGTCCAGAGCCGTGTCAACGGCGGCCGTAATGCGGTCCAGCACCTCTGCCACCGGGCCGGTGCAGTCCACGGGCGGGGCAGTATAAAAACCTGTCTCGCCGGGCGCGAGGCCGCTTTCCCAGGCTTCCAGCTGCTGCGAGGCGGCCAGCAGGGCCGCCGGGCCTTGGGCCGCGCCCCCGCCGTAAGAAACGCTGCGCTCCAGCGGTACGGGGATGATGTGAAAGCCCGCGCGTGCCGGCGGGCAGGGCGGATATTCCGAAGCCAGAAAATGCTCGTGCATGCTGTTCACCGTGGTTTGGAGATAAAAAAACGGCCCGCTTGGGGAGGCAGGCCGTTTCGTTTGGAGGAGGCTGTCAGCAAAAGAAAGGAAGGTACTCTTTCTATTGCAATGGCCGTGCCAAGAAAAATACGCGGATGATTTTTTCTAATATATTGATTTTACAAACTTTTGTTAATAACGCCCGTATGCCGCTCCGTAAAAATTGTTTAACCGGCAAGGCGTTCTCCCGGCCTTGTGGGGCCCTACGTGTACAAAATCTTGCTCCGGGCCGGGATCACTGTACGGTGGTTTTGGGGGGCGTTGCCGCGCCGGACTGGATGGAGATGGAGAGTTTTTCGCCCAGTTCCCGGGCTGCCGGGGTGGCCGTCCATTCCGTAAACAGCTTACGCCACGCGCCGAAGTCCAGAAATGCCTGGTCCAGTTGGCTTTCGTGCATCTGCACCCAGGCGTTGAAGAGCTGCAGGCGCACCTGAAAGGCCGTGCTGCCGAAGATCATGCCTGCAGTGTCGCGCGGTATGGTCTTGCCGTCCATCTGTTCCAGTACAAAGTGGCAGACGGCCTGGCGCGAGGTTTCAAAATCCACTTCCTTGCCGTTCATGGCGTCGGCCAGGGGCAGCAGGTGGGGGTAGAGCTCACTGATGCGCTCCATGCCTTTGACCGGCACGGCCATAAACAGGGGCGCTTCACCGTCTTCATGGGCGGGGGCGTCGGGCTTTTCACTGATGAAATAGAAGCGCAGCCAGTTTTCAAACATGACGGCTTCCAGCACCTGGTCCACGGTTTTTTGGAATTGTTCCTGTTCCTGGGGCATGGCGTTTCCTCGCAGTGTGCGTCGCGTCCTGGCGCGGCGCGGGTTGGGGCCGTCTGTGGTTGTAAACGCGCGGGCCGTTTGCGTCAATGCGGGCGCAGCGCGGATTGTTCCTGTGCAGGCGTTTCCTGCGCCCGGCGACGCGCCAGCAGACGGTTGCCCGCAAGACCCGTGAGCAGGGCCAGCAGGCCGCTGGCGGCGCAGATCAGGCCCAGGGGCACAGCGGTGTCCGGGCCGCCCAGCCCCACCAGGGGGGAAGAGGCGGCTCCGGCCAGAAACATGGCCACGCCCAGCAGCCCCGAAGCCGTGCCCGCACCCACGCGCTGGGCCTCAATGGCCAGGGTAAAGGCGCAAGGCATGGTCATGCCCTGCAGCACCAGCATGGCGTAGAGGCTGGCCATGATGGGCAAAGGCGAGGCGGGCCGCAGCAGGGTTACGGCCAGGACCGCCAGGCAGGCCACCAGACGCAGCCAGTTGCCCACGTTGAGCAGGCGCATTTCGCCCCGGCTGCGCGCCAGCCGCCCCGTGATCAGGGCCATGATGGTGACGCTCAGAGCGTTGCCGCCGAAAATAAGGCTGTAGCCCGTGGGCGAGATGCCGTACATGCCCTGAAAAACAAAGGGCGAGGCGGCCACATAGCCGAAGAAGCCGCCCATGGTAAAGCCCTGCATGCCCACATAGCACATGAAGGCCGGGTCGCGGCAGAGAGCGGCGGTGGCCTGCAGGCTGGCGCGGGTGCCGCCCTGACGGCGCAACTTGGGGGGCAGGGTTTCGGGCAGGCCGAAAGCGCAGAAGAGCAGCAGCGCCACGCCCATGCCGGTCAGAAAGATGAACACCCAGGGCCAACCGCCCAGCCCGGCCAGCGCGCCGCCCAGCACGGGCCCGGCAATGGGGGCCACGCTGTTGACGGCCATGAGCAGGCTCATGAAGCTGGTGAGCTCTGGTCCGCGAAACAGGTCGCAGGCCACGGCGCGGGAAAGCACAATGCCGCCGGCTCCGCCCAGGCCCTGGGCAAAGCGCAGGGCAATGAAGCCGTGCCCCGACCGGGCCGCCACACAGCAGGCCGAGGCCAGGGTAAAGAAAACCAGGGCGCAGAGCAGGGGGCCGCGCCGGCCTGTGCCGTCGGAAAGGGGCCCCACAAAGAGCTGGCCCAGGGCCATGCCCAGCAGACAAGCCGTGATGGTGAGCTGGGTGGCTGCCGTAGAAAGGGAAAGGTCCGCCCCCATGGCGGGCAGGCTGGGCAAATAGGTATCGGTGCAGAGGGGGCCGAAGGCCGCTAACATGCCCAGCAGCACCGCCAGGTACAGCCGCCGCCGGCGGGAGAGCCGGGCCCCCGCCCCCACTACCAGTTCGTCTTCCGTAAAGCGCATGGCAAATCCTGATTAAAGGCCAAAGAAAGATTGTCACTGCTGCGGGGGTGGGTGTCAATGCCGGGTATTGGGGGAGGCTTTGCCGCGGTTGCCGTCGGCTTTTCCTCAAAAAAGGCTCGCGTCGCTTGAGGAAAAAGTTTTTTGCAGTTCCCTTTCCCCCACAAAATCCCTCTTTTCCCCCAGGTTTCGGCCTCTGGCCTGTGCGGGCCGCCTGTGCTACCGTGCCCGCATGATTGATTACGCACAAGCCCTCAATGAGGCGCAGTACGCGGCGGCCACCAGCGGCGACGGCCCCACCCTGGTGGTGGCGGGCGCGGGCAGCGGCAAGACCCGCACCATCGTGTACCGTCTGGCCTGGCTGGCGGAGCGGGGCGTATCGCCGGAGAGCATGTTGCTGCTTACCTTTACGCGCAAGGCCGCACGGGAAATGCTGCACCGGGCCGGGCTGCTGCTGGGGCAGGGGCTGGCCGGGGTGCAGGGCGGCACGTTCCACGCCTTTGCCTACGGGGTTTTGCGCCGCTGGCGGCCGTCCTGGCTGGGCGACCGGCCTTTTACGGTCATGGACGCGGCGGACATCACCGCGGCCGTAAAGCAGTGCAAGGAGGCCCTGCGGCTGGGCAAGGGGGATCGCTCCTTCCCCAAAACGCAGAGTATTGTGGGGCTGCTGAGCAAGGCCAGGAACAAGGAACAACCCCTGGACGAAGTGCTGCGGCGTGAGGCCTTTCATCTGCTGCCGCACGCGGAATCCCTGGCGCTGCTGGACACGGCCTATA
This sequence comes from Desulfovibrio legallii, assembly GCF_004309735.1. NCBI lineage: Bacteria > Pseudomonadati > Thermodesulfobacteriota > Desulfovibrionia > Desulfovibrionales > Desulfovibrionaceae > Desulfovibrio > Desulfovibrio legallii. Next base: position 59,152 of record NZ_SIXC01000010.1, on the reverse strand, counting down.
CGGCCTACAGGCGGGAAAAGGGGCTGCTGGATTACGACGACCTGCTTTTTGAGCTGGAAGCCCTGCTGCGGGAGAACGCCCTGGCCGCCGCGGCCCTGCGCGAGCGTTACGGGCATATCCTGGTGGACGAGTATCAGGATACCAACCTGGTGCAGGCCCGTCTGGTGCGGTTGCTGGCCGGGGAGAGCGGCAACGTCATGGCCGTGGGTGACGAGGCCCAGTCCATTTACGCCTTTCGCGGCGCCAATGTGCGTAATATTTTGGATTTTCCCAAGCTGTTCCCAGGGGCGCGGGTCATCCGCCTGGAAGAGAATTACCGCTCCACCAAGCCCGTGCTGGACGTGGCCAACAGCTTGCTGGCCCACGCGGCGGAATCCTTCCGCAAAAAGCTGTTTACGCGCAGACAGGGCGGCGCGCCCGTGCGCCTGATCACGCCCCTGAGCGACCTGAGCCAGGCCCGGCTGGTGGTGCGGCGCATTGAAGAATTGCTGCAGGAGCATCTGCCCCACGAGATTGCCGTGCTGTTCCGGGCGGGCTTCCATTCGTATCAGCTGGAGCTGGCCTTGAACCAGGCCGGGGTGGCCTTTCGCAAGTACGGGGGGCTGCGCTACACTGAAGCCGCGCACGTCAAGGACGTCATGGCCTATGTGCGTCTGCTGCTCAACCCTCTGGACCTGCCCGCCTTTGCCAGGATGGCGGCCCAGCACCGCGGCATCGGCCCCAAGACCGTGGAAAAGCTCTATACGGCAACGGCCCGCGGCGACGCCAAGAATGTGGAAAAAGCCTTTGCCCGCTTTCCCGCCCTGCTGGAGGACATGCGCTTTGTGGACAGCCTGCGCGCCGCGCCCCAGACCCCGGCGGCCACGCTGAACGCCGTGCTGGAGCACTACCGGCCCCGGCTGGAGACCCTGTACCCCGAAGACTGGCCCCGGCGGCAACAAGGCCTGGAAGAAATTGTGCAGATGGCCTCAGCCTATACGGAGCTGGACCTCTTTGTGGCGGATCTGGCCCTGGAATCGCCGGAAGAGGAGGGCGACGACGGCGAGGGGCGGGTGACCCTTTCCACCGTGCATTCGGCCAAGGGGCTGGAGTGGAATGCCGTGCTCATTATTGATTTGGTGGAGGACCGCTTCCCCTCCCGGCATGCCCTGGCCCGGCCCGAAGATTTTGAGGAAGAACGCCGCCTGATGTACGTGGCCTGCACCCGCGCCCGTCAGAGTCTGGACCTCTACGTGCCCGCCGCCCTGTACAGCCGGGCCGAGCGGGGCAACCAGCACGCCAGCCCCAGCCCTTTTGTGCGTGAGCTGGCCCCCGGTCTGGTGGAGGAATGGGTAGAGGGCTTTGGCGGCGTACTGCGCCGCCGTGAGGCCGGCGGTGCGGGTTTTGGGCGCAAGGCCTCCGGCGAGGGGCTGTTGGCTCCGGCCGCGGCCTTGGGCCTGCGCAATCACGGGGCCGAACCTCCGGCCGCCGCCTGGGACGACTGCCAGCTGCCGCCGGAAGAGCGCGCGCCCGCGCCTGCGGCAACGTCCGTGGAGCCTGCCGCCGCGCCGGAGGCTTCGGGGACAGCTTCTGCGGCCGCAGGCGCGCTCTGCTACTGCCGCCACCGCATTTTCGGGCGCGGCAAGATCGTGAAGGAACTGCCGCCGGACAAGGTGCAGGTTAATTTTCCCGGTTTCGGTCTCAAGGTTATTTTGCGCGAATATCTGCTGCTGGAGGGTTGAGATGCACGCCTCCCTTTCCGAAGACGGCATTCTGGGCCTGCTGGCCCGCCACTTTCCCGCCACCCATCCTTCCCTGCTGCTGGGGCGCGGCGATGACTGCGCCATCCTGCGGGCGGGGCGCCCCTTGTGTGTGAGCAGCGATCTGTTTCTGGAGGACATCCACTTCCGCCGTGCTTATTTTACGCCGGAGGACACAGGCTACAAGGCCCTGGCCGTCAACGTGAGCGACATAGCCGCCTGCGGCGGCCGACCTTTGGGCTTCAGCCTGTGTCTGGGGCTGCCCGCCTGGGCGGACGCGGCCTGGCTGGACGCGTTTTTTGCGGGCATGGCCGGGCTGGCCCAGGAACGGCAGATGGTGCTGGCCGGTGGCGACCTTTCCCGCTGCGAACGGCTGCACATTTCCGTCACGGTCTGGGGCGAGGCCGTGGAGCCGGGCGGCTTTCTGGTGCGCGGGGGCAGCATGCCGGGGGACAGCCTGTTTGTGGTGGGCCGCCTGGGGCTGGCCCGCACGGGCCTGCAGGCCCTGGAGGCTCAGGGCCGCGCCGCTCTCGACGCCTGGCCAGCCGCCTGCGCTGCCCATCTGCGCCCCTGGCCGCAGGTGGACGCGGGGCTCATGCTGGCGCGGGCGGGTTATAACGCCCGGCCTCCGGCCCTTATGGACCTTTCTGACGGCTTGCTGCGCGATCTGCCGCGTCTGCTGGGGCTCACGGGCGAGCAGAGCGTTACCTGCACAGACCGCTGCGCCTGCCTGGGGGCGGAAATCGTTTTGGCCCGGGGCCAGCTCCATCCGGAGGTGGTGCGCTACGCCGCACAAACGGGCAGAAATCCCGTGCACGAGGCCCTGAACGGCGGCGAGGACTATGCCCTGCTGGGCTCCTGCGCGCCGGATATGCTCCCGGCCCTGCACGCGGCCATCCCCGGCCTGACCAGCATTGGCGTGGTCACCTCCGGGGGGCGCATTCTCTGTAATAACGAACCGGTAGAGGCTCTGGGGCAGGGGTTTGACCATTTTGCCGCCGCAGGCTCTGGGGCCTGAAAACCGCTTGCGGGGCGCGGCAGCGCCTTTCCGTCGGCGGCCCTGACGGGCGGCCCGGCAAGATGAAAACGCTTTACGGCCGTGTGAGGGCAAAGGGGCGCGTTCATGAGCACGACGACACAGTGCAACATCACCATGCCGGTTTACAACCGTCCGGCCATGACCCTGAAAAATATTCTGAACCTGCGCGGCAAAACCCGCACGTCCATCCCTTATGTACTTACGGTGGTGGACAACGGCAGCGAACCGGAACTGCGTCGCAGGCTGCTGGATCTGCACCGCGAAGGGCTTATCCACAATCTGTTTCTGTTGCCGCGCAACATGGGCATTTCCTGCGCCTGCAATCTGGGCTGGCGGGCAGTAGACGCGCCGTTCTACATAAAGTTTGACAACGACATGCACATTACGGCCCCGGATTGGCTGGACCGGCTTTTTCGCCTCTATGCGCGCGTGGAGCCCCGGTCTACCCTGGGACCGTCGTTTTCGCCGGAAGAGGTGCGCAGGCAGCCGCATCTGCGCTGTGAGGACGGGGAGCTGGGCATTTGCGTCAGCAATCTGTGTGGGCAGTGCCTGATGGTGCCGCGGGCCGTTTCGGACATCCTGGGATATTGGAGCGAGGACTACGGCCTTTACGGCGCTGAGGACGGGGACTACGGGCTGCGCATGCGGTGTGCGGGCTTTCCGCAGTACTATTACTATGCCGCGCCGTTGATGGAACACCAGGGCACGAACCCCAGGGACTATGACCTCCGTCTGCTGGACAAGGGGCGTGAACACAGCCGGCTTTTTGTGGAAGAAGATGGGGGGGTGGGGCTGTTCAGCCTGAACGGCTATCTTTATAACATCTGCGCCCGCAGCTGTCGGACGCCCCTGCGCTACCGCGTGCTGGACGTTACCCGCAGCCATGAGGTGATCTTGGGCGAAGACCCGGCATACGCCCCCGTGGCGCGGGCCCTGCGCCTGTCGCGGGAACTTGTGAACAAGGAATACGCCCGTTCCGGCAACGAGGGCGTTATCGGCGACGCATTTGTCAGGAAGATAAAGCGTCTCTGGGAAGACTGCGGCCAGGGCTGCAGCACCATCCTTCAAGAAGGCCGGGCATGAGCGCCGCCGTAAACCCTGTCCGTCTGCCGGACTACGCCGTGGAGCAGCTGCGCGCGGTCTGCCGGGACGCCTGGCTGCTGGGCCTGCTCTGCGGCTGCAACGGCAATGTGAGCCTGCTTTTGCCCGCTGCGGCGGTCGCATCCTCGCCGACGGAAGCGGCCCCGGTCCTGTGCGGAGCAAAAACGCCCGAAGGAAAAGAGCCCGGAGCAAAAATATCCGATGCAGATGAAGCCGCCGCAAGCGGGGCGGCCCCCAGGCCTGTTGCCGCGCCGGTCGGGCGCATCTGCATCACCCGGTCGGGCGCGGCCAAGGGGCGGCTCACGGCGGCGGACTGCTGCCTTATGGACGCGGGCACAGGGGGTGTGCTGCTGGGCGGCCCGCCTTCCAGCGAGAGCGCCATGCACCTGGCTGTGTACGCGGCCAGGCCGCGCTGCAGAGCTATTGTGCACGTCCACCCGCGCCATCTGTTGGCCCTGAGCCTGCGTTGCCCGCCAGAGGCCATGTTGCGGTTGCCCCTGTTTGAGGCCGATGTCTGGCGCGCCAGGCTGGGCTTTGCCCCGGCCTTGCCGCCGGGCGGCGCGGAACTGGCCCAGGCCGTGGGCAGGGCCGCCGCCGAGCGTCCGGCCGTGTGGATGGCCGGGCACGGCCTGTGCTGCGCCGGGGAAGACCTGACCGGGGCCCTGGCCCTGGCCGAAGAACTGGAGCACCTTGCGGCCATGCAGCTGCTTACTTTGGACAAATAACGTTTGTTCCGCTGCCCGGCGTGCGTAAACAGCCCGCCCCAAGGACGGAACGTCCCTTGGGGGCGGGCCCCTGGGTGCTGCCCCTGTAACGACAATCCCGCTATTTTTTGTCCGCGCCCTGCTGCGGCAGGGGCGCTTTTTCCAGTTCGGCCCGGATGGCGGCCTTGAGGTCTTCGCCGGCTTCGGGGCTGTGCAGCCCGGCGCTGAGCTGAGCTATGCCGCGCTCCGGCTCGTCCAGATAGTACAGATAGAGCACACCCAGGCTGTAGCGCACGGCGGCATCGTCCTTGAGGGTGAGCACCTTTTCCAACGTGGCGGCGGCTTCCTTGTGGCGGCCCTGGTTGTGCTGCACCACGCCCAGCAGGTAAAGGGGGCGGGGATTGTTCACATCCAGGGTGATGGCGCGCTGGGCAAAGGTTTCGGCGGCTTCCCAGTTTTGGACGGTGACCAGATGTTCCACCAGGTGGATCATGGCCTTGCTGTCGCGCGGATTTTCAGCCACCTGGCGCATAAGGTCGCCAATGGCGGCCTGGCCGCTGTCGCGGGCTGCGGGGGCGGGTTGACGGTTTTCCACGGTCAGGTGGGGGTGCTCAAAGCGGTCCTTGAGCGAGATGCCCAGCATGACCAGCAGGCCCAGGCCCAGAAACAGGGCCAGGCCGCGGGCGCGGCGCGCGCTGTAAGGGGTGTCAGTCATGGTCGCACAGCTCCAGTTGGGTCAGGCGGAGAGCCAGACGACGCTGGCGCGCCGCCAGAAAGGCCAGATACGCGCCAAGCCCCGCCCACACGGCGGCGTTGGCCAGGATGATCCAGGTCAGGGTGTCCATAGGGGTGTTCTCCAAATCGGGCGTCAGCCGTGCAGACGGTTGACGGTGAGAGCCTCCAGGCGGGCCGAGAGGTCCAGCTGGCGTTTGCGGGTCCAGACCAGCCCGGCCCAGAGCAGGCCGAAAGCGGCCACGCAGGTCATGGCCGTGAGGCGCATTGCCGGGTCCAGTCCGCCCCCTTCGCTGGCAAAGACGGCAGGGTGGATGGAGCGCCAGATGCGCGCGGAAATAAAGACCAGAGGCACGTCCAGAAAGGCCGCCACGCCCACCACGGCGCAGACCGTGGCCCGGCGCTGGGGCGGCAGATCCAGCCCGCGCAGGACCAGATACCCGGCGTAGACAAACCACATGATCAGGGTGGTGGTCAGGCGCGGATCCCAGGTCCACCACACTCCCCAGGAGCGTCGCGCCCAGAGCATGCCCGTGACCAGGGCCAGCCCGCTCAGCAGTACGCCCACCTCGGCCGCGGCGGCGGCCAGCCGGTCCGCGCCGGGACGCCGCCGCCAGAGGTGCGCCACAGAGGCGAGAAAAACCACAAAAAAACTGATCAGCGCCCACCAGGCCAAGGGCAGGTGGACGTAAAAAATTTTCTGCACCAGGCCCAGGGTGGCTTCCACCGGGGCGTAGGCAAAGATGAGCCACTGGCAGACCGCAAAGGCCACGCCCCCCAGCAGGGCCAGCGCCTGGGGCCATGACGAAAATTTTGGCATCAGTCCTCCCCCGCGTAGATAAAGCCGAACAGCAAAAGTCCCGCCCCCAGAAAAACGGCGTCAAAAGCGGCGGCCAAGCCCAACCAGAGGCCGGGACCGTCCGGGGCGGGCGCGCCCAGGGTCTGCGCCCCCACGCTGATGCCTGCCAGCAGAAGCGGCGTCAGCAGCGGGAAAAGCACAATGCTGAGCAGCGATTCGCGTGCGGCCTGGCCCTGGGCCAGGGCCCCCAGCAAGGAGCCCAGAGCGCACATGCCCAGATCTGTCAGGACCAGGGCGGCCAGAGCGGGGAGCAGCGCGCCGCTCACTTCCTGCCCCAGAAAAACCACTGCGGCGGGCAGAAAGACCAGTTGCGCCAGGACCAGCAGCACCAGGCCCGCGCAGCCCTTGCCCAGCCATACGGCCTGCACGGGCGCGGGGCAGAGCAGCAGGCCCAGGCGGGCGTTGCTGGCCTCCTCCAGGGCGTAAAGCTGGTTGAAGACCAGTACCTGACAGAAGGCCGAACTGAGCCAGAACACGGCGGCCGCGCCCTGGGGCGTCATGCGTTCGCCCACGCCCTGCGAGAGGCTGAACACGAAGAGCAGCAAAAGCCCCAGCAGCAGCGCCTGCACCAGGCCGCTGCCCCTGGCCAGCACCAGGGTCAGATCCTTGCGGCAGACGGCCAGGGTCAGGCGCAGCATGGGGGGCCTCCGGCAGGGCGGTCGGCGGTGGGGGCCCCCGACGCGCAGGGGCCTGCCGTGAACGCACCCGGCGTAAGGGCGTCTGGCGCAAGGGAGTTTGACGCGGCAAAGCCGTCGAATCCTGCAGGCGGGCCGTCAAAGAGCAGTCTGCCTTCTCCCAGGGCCAGCAGGCGGTCGGCCAGGGGCGCGTCGCCGGCCAGGTCGTGGCTGATGAGCACCACGCAGGCGCCGCGCGCCCGCGCGGTACTGATCTCCCGCCGCAAAAGGGCCAGGGAGGCCGCGTCCAGGCCCGTGCCCGGTTCGTCCAGCAGCAGCAGATCCGGCTCCTGCATAAGCACACGGGCCAGGTTCAGGCGCTGGGCCATGCCGCGTGAAAAAATCCCGGCCCGCTCCTGAGCGTGGGCCGCCAGGCCCACCCGCTCCAGGCAGGCCAGCAGATCCTGGCGGGAAAGGCGCAGGCCGTAGGCTTCACGCCAGAAGTTCAGGTTCTCCAGTGCGCTGAGCCCGGCATAGAGAAAAGTGCTGTGTCCCAGATAGCCCACGCGCAGGTCGTCGTCCTGACGCACCGCGCCCGCGCTGGGCTGCGCCAGCCCGGCCATGACGCGCATGAGCGTGCTCTTGCCCGCGCCGTTGCCGCCCACCAGCAGAGAAACGCTGCCCGCCGCAAAAGCGCAGCTCACGTTTTTGAAAACAACCTTGACGCCGTAGATTTTGGCGACGCGCGCAAGTTCCAGCACCGGACCACCCCGGACGGATCTGCGGGGGCGGCGGCATGCGGTCCGCCCTGCGCCCCTGCGCTCCGTCAGCCTCTCTGTTTGTGTCTCTGTCGCCGCACCGGGCCGGTCTGCGCCGTCCCCGGAGCGGGCTCCACGCGGCGCGCCCGCGCAACGACAGCGCGAATTCGCGCGGTTGCGGGCGGGAACGCCTGGGGTTCAGGCGGTCTGGCCGTCCTCCGGCGCGTCCGTGTCCTTCGGCGCGTCCGTGTCCTTCGGGGCGTCGCCGTCGGGGGCCGCGTTGCCGGAGCCTTGACCGTCGGCGCGGCCCTTGCCCCGGCGCAGGCCCAGGAGCGGCAGGAAGCACATGAGCGTGCCGCCGATCCACAGCCAGTTGACCAGGGGCTCCACACTGACCTTGACCACCACCCTGGACTGGCCGTCCAGGCCCAGCAGGGAGGCGTAGACCTCGTTGCCCAGGCCGGGGATGACGTCCACTTCAGAGAACTGCATGTTGCCGAATTTGTCGTAGAGGCGGCGTTCCGGCGCTACCTCGCCCACGGTCTTGCCGTTTTTGCTGACCTGCAGCCGCGCGGCGATGAAATCATAACCGGGGCGGCTGCCTTCCTGCAACTCCAGCAGGGTGGCGGTGTACGCGCCCACCGTGCCGGATTCGCCCTGGCGCAGGGCCATTTCACTGTCCTGGGTGTAGGGGCCGGAAAAGGCTATGCCCAGAGCCGCCAGGGCCATGCCCAGGTGCGCGCCCAGAGCTCCCAGGCTGGGAGGGTGCCGCCATACGTCCCGGCGGGCGAGCAGCACGCCCACGCCCACCAGTATGCCCACCACCGCAGCCGCGGCCAGCAGCGCCACGGACTGCCGGTAGCCCAGCAGCCAGATGCCCGCGCCGCTCAGATGGGCGGCCGCCAGCACAATCCAGAAGCTCTTTTTGTTGCGCATGCCGCCGCCCCAGCCCAGCCAGGGGCAGAGGGCCATGAGCACCAGCAGCGCTGCGCCCAGGGGCAGGCAGACGCGGTTGTAAAAGCGGGCGTCCAGCCCTTGCGGCGCGGCGGACCAGAGCTTGCTGATCACGGGCCACATGGTGGCCGTGAGGATGATCGCGGCCAGGGCCAGCAGCACCCAGGCCACCAGGGTAAGAAAGCCCTCGCGGCTGTACAGGCCGGCCAGGGGTTCGCCTTCGGCCGGGGCGGTCAGGGGCACCCAGAGGGCCACGGCCAGTCCGGCCAGGATAAAGCAGAGCAGGGGCGTGCCCACGCCGCCGTCGCCAAAGGCGTGTACGGAGTCGATGACGCCGCTGCGCACCAGGTAGGTGGCGAAAAAGGCGGACACGGTGGTCAACGCCATCATGGCCACATTGACGCGTGTGAATTTGCGGCGGCGGTCCTCCACAATAAGGGTGTGCAGTGAGGCTGTGGCAATGAGCCAGGGGATGAGAGAGGCGTTTTCCACCGGATCCCAGGCCCAGTAGCCGCCCCAGCCCAGTTCCATATAGGCCCACCAGGCGCCCAGCACGATGCCGGCGGTGAGGAAGATCCAGGCCAGGAGGATGCAGGGGCGGGCCACGCGAAACCAGGCCCCTTCCGTGCGGGCCTGGCCGGAAAGACTCTGGGCCAGGGCCAGACAGGCGGGCACGGTAAAGCCGCCGTAGCCCAGAAAGAGCAGGGGCGGATGAAAGATCATGCCGGGGTTCTGGAGCAGGGGGTTGAGGCCGTTGCCGTCGGGCGGGACCGGGCTTTGCAGCACAAAAGGGTTGCTCCAGGCCGTGAGCACCAGAGCAAAAAAGCCCATGATGACGTAAAAAAAGCCCCAGTACCAGAGTCTGGTGGGGCGGCTCAGGCCGTGGTAGGCGCGCGTACAGGCAAAGAGCGTGCCGCTCAGACCCACGGCCAGGGCCCAGAACAGCATGGAGCCGGGCTGCCCGGCCCAGAAGGCCGTGAGGCGGTAAAATACGGGCAGGATGCGGTCCGTATAGTGGGCCACATACTGTACGCTGAAGTCGTTCCAGTACAGGGCGTGCAGCAGCAGGGCCGAGGCCAGGGTCAGGGCGGCGCTGATGACCAGGTGGGCTTTTTCCACCAGGCGCAGGCAGTCATCGCGGCCCTGCCATAGCTGCAGCAGGGCCAGGCCGCCGCCGCCCAGCGCGGCCAGCAGTACGAGAAGCAGGAGAGCGAAGGCGAATACGTACATGAGAGTCCTTTGACGGGCGTTCCGGCCTTACGGCGCGCAAAAGAGCGCGCGCCCGGCCTCGGACGGACGCGGTATCGGGGGCACGGGGCGGCGGCGGGTCAGCCGCGCCGGTTTTCTTTCTGATACTTGGAAGGGCACTTGGTCATGAGAGTTTTGGCCTTGAAGCGGCCTTCGGGCCCCATGCCGCCTTCCACAATGACTTCGGCCCCAGGCTTGAAGGTATCGGGCACCACGCCGCTGTAGGTGACGTCAATGGTCTGGTGCACGTTGTCTTTGTCCACCAGGCGAAAGTCCACGCCGGGACCGGCGCTGTGCGGGGCAAGTCCGGCCTCGGCCACGGTGCCGAACAGACGAGCCGCGGTGAGCTTTTCGGGTGTGGCGGCCCTGGCCTCGGAAACATTGAGGAAGTAAACGCTGTTTTCGGCAAAGCCGGAGTACGTCAGATAGCCCACACCGCCCAGAAAGAGCAGCAGGGCGGCCACATAGATGCCGGTGTTTTTCTTACACGCCATGACTTCTCCTGCGCCGCGGCCGCGCGGCTTGCAGAGGGGAATGCGGCCTGCGGGTACGCGCATTACCCTACGGCATTTTGCGGTGGCTGACAAGATGGTAATTGTTCTTGTTAGGCTGTTTTAACCTTGCAATGCCTTGGCGGCTGCCTAGGCAAACGTCCGCGTAGGGGCGCAAGCACAATGTATTTGAGCCGTTAGAGGCGCCGTAAGCGTTGAGACGACACCTGCGCAAAGGGAACCTGCTCTGAAGATGTTTTTTGTTTAGGGCTGCCGCCGGCCGGAGCATACAAAGCGCTCTGGCTGACATATAACAGCTCAAATAAATTATATTTATATCTGTACAGCAATAACCGGGGTCTGCCCGCGCGGCTGTGCGTATTTTTATGAACCGTACTTTTGACGGCAAGGGGCCCGTTCGCAGGCCGTGCCCGCTGTCGGAGGCAGGTTGTGGTCGTGCTGTGAAGCATAGTAAAAAAATAAGGATAAAGGTGCAAGCCCGTTGGCCGTCGCAGGGGAACCTTTTCTTCGCGCTGGTTCGCCCCTTTGCGGCGACAGGGGGGGCGGCGTTTTCGCCGTCGCTTCTTTTTCGGGGTGGTTGCGCCTGAAGCCCTGCCATTTTATTGCTGTCTCACGAAGGCGCTTTTTTGTGGGCACTGCCCTCCCGTTCCAGCGCGTCCGGCGGCACGAAAACCGCGGCCTTGCGGCCTCCACTGTGCCCCGAAGCGCTACACGCTCAAGCCGCAAAACAGGTGCATATGGCTATGCAAGTTGATAATCCACTGAAATACATGGGTAAAAAGATTACAGCCTTTACTAATATGCTGGCTACCGTCACCCAGATGGATATAGAGATCGTGGACGCCGATCTGATCCGGCTGGKCGGCACGGGCGGCTATGCGGCCGGCATTGGCGAAAGCATTGAGGACGCCGGGGAGCTGTACTTTACAGCCATGCGTACCATGCGGACCATCTGCCTTGACAACCCGCGGGAGCACCCCATTTGCCGCGCCTGCCCCAACCTGCGCAATTGCCGGGAAATGCTCAATATCTGCTCGCCTATCGTGGTGGGGGGCAAGACCGTGGGCATTATTGGTCTGCTTTGCTTTTCGGAAGAGCGAAAAAAGACCGTACTCGCCAATAAGACATTTTACATGGAATTTCTGGAGCAGACCTCCCATCTGCTGGCCATGAACGCCCTGGAGCGCCGCTCTTCCCGTCAGGCCGAGCGCAAACTTGATATGCTCATGCGCGTGACGGATTCCAACCCGCGCATCATTATCGTGTTTTCCCGCGGAGGGCGGATCAGCTTCTGCAACGAAATGGCGCGCAAGGAGCTGGCCATTCCTGAAGACTACGAAGGGACCGGCCTGGAGCTGAGCAAAACAGGCAATACCGTGCTGGACGCCGATGAGTTTGTGGTGCGGCTGCCCCACAAGGAAGTAACCCTGTTCGGCAACCATATCTGGTTTGAAGACGGGGACGACAGCTTTGCCAATGTGCTGGTGGCGGAAAGCACCACCAGTTTTGCCGGGCGGCTGGGTGCGGATGGTCGGGCCGCGAGCGCCGTGGGAGCCGGAGTGGCCAGCATCATCGGTGAAAGCCCCGTGGTGGGGCAACTGAAAAAACGGGTCCTGCAGATAGCCGATTCCGTCTCCACGGTGCTGATCACGGGCGAGAGCGGTACGGGCAAGGAGATTTTCGCCAGGGCTATCCATGCTGAAAGCGACCGGCGCGACCAGCCTTTCATCGCCATCAACTGCGGGGCCATTCCCGGCCACCTGCTGGAAAGCGAACTCTTCGGCTATGTAAGCGGCGCTTTTACCGGGGCCAACAGGTCCGGCCGCATGGGCAAGTTTGAGCTGGCCAACCACGGCGTGGTCTTTCTGGATGAAGTGAGCTCCATGTCGCTGCACCTGCAGGTCAAGCTGCTGCGGGTGCTGCAGGACAGGAGTTTTACCCGGCTTGGCTCCAACAGGCTCATTTCTGTAGACGTGCGCATCATTGCCGCGACAAATGAGGATTTGCAGGCGCTGGTGGCGGAACGCATGTTCCGGGAGGATCTGTATTACCGGCTCAATGTCATCCCCATCCATTTGCCGCCGTTGCGGGAGCGGAAAAAAGACATCCCCCAGCTTGGGGAATTTTTTCTGAGCCGGTTTTGCACGTCGTTGGGCAAATGGCCCATGCGCTTGAGCCCGGCCATGGTAGAGAAGCTCCAGCACTATCCCTGGCCGGGCAATGTGCGTGAATTTCAGAACTGCATGGAATATATGGTCAATATTAATCCTGGCGGCGACCTGACCTGCGCCATGCTGCCCCGGAAAATCAGCGAGGCGGCCATGGCGGCGCACCATGACGCCCAGCGTTCTTTCCGCTTTCCATCCGGAGGAGGATCGGCATCGCCCCCGCCCGCCCAGGCAGCCCCCATAGTGCCTTTGCGGGAACTGGAGGAAAACGCCGTCCGGCAGGCCCTTGCCGTATACGGGGATACGGTGGAGGGCAAAAAACAGGCCGCCGCAGCCCTGGGCATTGGCGTTGCCACGCTCTACAGGAAGCTGCGCGCCATGCAGGGCGGATAAAACGGCCCCCGCTACGGGGCAACAGACGCCGGCAGGGGAAGACAGCTGCACGCCGTCTGCGTTTACCAGAATGATAAAATCGGGCCCTTCAGTCTTCTCATTTTGAGAAATTTCTCATAATGAGAAAATTGAAGGGCCGTTTTTATGGCTCGTAATTATATATAACAATGTAAAATAAAATGAAATTATCTTAAAATTGAAGGTTGGCACCTTCTTTGCTTTTTATACCGCAGCAACGCAAGTGGAGGAGTTCATGAAGTCAGTATCCTATATCATCAACGCCGGGAAAAAGCCTTCCCGGCAAGCCGCGGGGCTTGCGCCGTACAGCCTGGAGGAAGCCGCGCGGGCGCAGGCTTTTCACGAGAGTTTTGCCGAATACGCGCCCACCCCGCTGGTCCGGCTGCGGGCGCTGGCCGCCGATCTTGGTCTGGGTGGCGTTTTCGTCAAGGACGAATCCAAGCGTTTCGGGCTCAACGCCTTCAAGGTGTTGGGCGGGGCTTACGCCATGGGACGCTACCTGGCCGCGAAACTGGGGACGCCCATTGAATCGCTTACGCGTGAAAAACTCTGCTCTCCGGAAGTGCGGCAAAAGCTCGGCGACATCACCTTCGTAACCGCCACCGACGGCAACCACGGGCGCGGCGTGGCCTGGACGGCGCAGCAGCTGGGGCAGAAGGCCGTTGTCTTCATGCCCAAAGGCTCTGCGCGCGCTCGTGCGGAAAACATCCGCAAGACCGGCGCCACCTGCACCGTTACGGACCTCAACTATGACGATGCCGTGCGCCTGGCCAACCAGTATGCCGAGGCCCACGACGGCGTCATGGTGCAGGACACGGCCTGGGAAGGCTACGAGGACATCCCGCGCTGGATCATGCAGGGCTATATGACCCTTGCCCATGAAGCGGCGCAACAACTGCGCGAGTACGGCGTAGCCCGCCCGACGCACCTTTTTCTCCAGGCCGGCGTGGGTTCCTTTGCCGGTGCGGTGCTGGGGTACTTTGCCGCCAGACTGGGCGAGGAGACGCCGGTCACCACCATTGTGGAACCGCGCCTGGCCGACTGCATTTACGGCTCGCTCAAGGCTGCGGACGGCGCTCCCCACGCCGTTACCGGCCATATGCCCACCATTATGGCGGGGCTGGCTTGCGGCGAACCGAGCACGGTGAGCTGGAATGTCCTCAGGGACTACGCCACGGCCGCTTTGGCCTGCGACGACTGCATTGCCGCCAACGGCATGCGCATCCTGGCCTCGCCCCATACCGCCGACGCCCCCGTGGTCAGCGGAGAATCGGGGGCCGTCACCGTCGGCGCTCTGGAATACATCATGAAGCACGAGTCCATGGCCGGGCTGCGCGAGGCCCTTGGCCTGAACGCCCGGTCGCAGGTGCTGCTTGTCAGTACCGAGGGCGACACATCGCCCGAAATGTACCGCAATATCGTCTGGTACGGACAGCATCCCTGCCAGGAAGAGGAGTAATGCCAATGCTGAACAATGAAGATAAAAAGCGCGTCCGCGACCTTTGCGTGGATCTTGTGCGTACCCCCAGCCTTTCCGGCCAGGAAAAGGATGTGGTGGAGGTTTTGCGGACCTTTATGACCTCTCAGGGCTTTGACGATGTGGTGGTGGACGAATACGGCAGCATCATCGGGACCATCAAGGGCAAGCGGCCCGGAAAAACCCTTTTGTACGACGGGCATATCGATACCGTGCCCGTGCCGGACCCCAGCGTGTGGACGCACGACCCCTTTGGCGGCGAAGTGACGGACGGCAAAATTTACGGCCGGGGCACTTCGGACATGAAGGGCGCAGTGGCCGCCATGGCGTGCGCGGCGGCCAGGTTTGCCCATGACACGGGCAAGGATTTTGCCGGTGAAATCTGCGTTTCCGGCGTGGTGCACGAAGAGTGCTTTGAGGGCGTGGCGGCGCGCGCCATCAGCCGTCGCGTCAATCCCGATGTGGTGATCATCGGCGAGGCTTCGGAACTGAATCTCAAAATCGGCCAGCGCGGCCGGGCCGAGGTGGTTCTGGAAACCTTCGGCGTACCCGCGCACTCGGCCAATCCGGACAAGGGCGTCAATGCCGTGCTTTCCATGGTGCGGCTTATCGACGGGTTGAGCCTGATCCAGCCCAAGGTGCAGCCGGTGCTAGGGGCGGGCGTTTCTGTGGTGACCGACATCATTTCGACCCCTTACCCCGGCGCTTCCGTGGTGCCCAGCCACTGCCGCGCCACCTGCGACAGGCGGCTGCTGGTGGGCGAAACCCCCGAAGACGTGCTGCTGCCGTACCGGGAGGTCATTGCCKGGCTGCAGGGCGCGTCCAAGGATTTCAAGGCCAAGGCGTCCTATGCCTCCGGCCGGGAAAACTGCTGGACCGGCAATGTCATTGAGGGCGAGCGTTTTTTCCCCGGCTGGCTGTTCGATGAAAACGAGGACTTTGTGCGCAAGGCTCTGGAGGGCCTGCGCGGGGCCGGACTTGAGCCTTCCATTTCCCACTATTCGTTCTGCACCAACGGCAGCCACTACGCCGGTGAGTGCGGCATAAAAACCCTGGGCTTTGGACCTTCCAGAGAAAATCTCGCGCACACCATCGACGAATATATTGAAGAAAGCCAGCTGTATGCCGCCACGGCAGGTTATGCGGCCATCAGCAAGGCGCTGCTTGCGTAAGCGCGACAGGCCGCAATTTGGCCCGGGCCTGACCGCGCCGTGGCCCTGCGACGGATTCCATGCCTGTGGGGGGCGGCGCCCGACCGCTTCCCACAGGCGTCCGGAGCGCCGTCGCAGCCGTGGCGGCGCAGCTGACGCAACGGTTTTTTAGCCGGTTATCGGAGGATGCGTGTTTATGGCGGGCAAAGCCGCCGTGAATATTTATTAAAAATATTCCCAACTTATATGGATTGGGGGGTTTATGCAAGCTGGTTCCGCTTCAAAAGGGTTTTGGCGAGTTCGCTACACGGTGCTCGGCATTATGCTGACGGCGTGGCTGTTTTCCTTCCTCGATCGCATGGTCATGGGCATTGCGCTGCCCTATATCGGCGCGGATTTCAATCTTACCAACGAGCAACTGGGGCTCATCATGAGCGCCTTTTTTGTAGGCTATGCGCTGTTTCAGATTCCCGGCGGGCTGTTGGCCGACAAGTTCGGCCCGCGCAAGGTCATGGCCGGGGCCATTACCTGGTGGTCCGTGTTCACCAGCATGACGGGCCTTGTTTTCTCTCTGCCCATTATGCTGGTGGTGCGCTGCGTGTTCGGCATCGGCGAGGCGGCCTTTCCCTCGGCTTCGTGGAAGACCATAGCCACCTACTTCCCCTCCAGTCAGCGCGCCACAGCCACGGCCATCCAGTCCTGCGTAAACGCGCTGGGCCCGGCCCTGGCCACCATGGCGGCGGCCAGCATCATCAGCATGTTCGGCTGGCGGCACGTCTTTGTGGTGCTGGGCCTTCCCGGCCTGCTCATCGCCCTGGCCCTGTACCTGTATGTGCGCAACGACCCCAAGGACCACCCCGGCATGAGCGCCGAGGAGCTCAAAGAGCTGGAGGAGGACCCCGGCATTGTTTCTCTGAGCGCCTCCGGGCAGGAAAAACCCACCTTCGGCCAGCTTATGCGCCAACCCATCCTCTGGCAGATGGTCATCATCTGGTTTGCCTTTGACATCACCTACTGGGGCTTTGTGAGCTGGCTGCCCTCCTACCTCATCAAGGGGCGCGGCTTTTCTCTGGCCGAGTTGGGCCTTCTGGGCTCCCTGCCGTTTTTTGTGGGCACTGTGGCCCTGATTATCGGCGGATTTTTTTCCGACAATCTCAAGGCCAAGGGCGTGCACAGAAAATGGATTTTTATTCCCACCTGCGCCATTGCGGCCATTGCCCTCTATGTCACGTTCAAGGCTGAAACCGTTACCGGCAGCGTAACGGCCCAGTGTGTGGCGGCCTTTTTCCTTTTCCTGGCTTTTGCAGCCTTCTGGGGCATTGTGGTGGATTCCATTCCCCCGGCCATCATGGGCGCGGGGTCGGCCACGGTCAATTTTGGCGGGCAGATGGCCGGCATTGTGGCCGGCTGGGCCGTGGGCAAACTTATCGACCTGAACGGCGGTTCGTTTGAGTGGGCTTTCTTTTTCCTCATGGGCGGCACCATCCTGGCCCTGCTGGTGGCGCTGACCATCAAAAACGAGAAACCCGCAGCGGCAAAATCCTGATCGGCCTTTTGGCACATCACGGAGGATACCATGAAAACATTGATCAAAAATGGCATGTTGATTGACGGCACGGGCGCTCCGGGAACGCCGGGCGACCTGCTGATGGAAGGTGAGCGCATTGTGGCCGTGGGGCGGCTGGAATCGCCCCACGCGGACGTGGTGGTGGACGCCGCAGGGCTTGCCGTGGCCCCCGGCTTTATCGATACCCACAGTCATTCTGATCTGGAAGTCTTTAAGGAGCCGGAGCTGGCCCCCAAGCTGCGGCAGGGCATTACCACTGAAATTCTGGGCCAGGACGGCATTTCCATGGCCCCGCTGCCGCAGCAGTTCATCAGCCCCTGGCGCAAAAACCTTGCGGGACTGGACGGGGACAAAGATGACCTGGACTGGACCTACGGCACAACGGAAAACTATCTGAATCTGCTGGAAAAAAACGGGTCGGGCACCAACCTGTGCTACCTGGTGCCCCACGGCAATGTGCGCATGGAGGCGCGCGGTCTGGGCAGCGGCGTGGCTGATGCTGCGGAATTGCGGCGTATGTGCGAAATTCTTGCGCGGGAACTGGAGGCGGGGGGATTCGGCTTTTCCACTGGCCTCATTTATATGCCCTGCGCCTATGCGGACACGCGCGAAATGGTGGAAACCTGCAAGGTTGCCGCAAAATTTGATGTGCCCTTCGTCATCCACCAACGCAGCGAAGCTGACACCATTGTGGATTCCATGCACGAGGTCATCAACATTGGGCGCGATTCCGGGGTGAAGGTGCATTTCTCGCACTTTAAGCTCTGCGGCAAAAATAACGCGCACCTCTTCCCGCAGGTCATTGCGCTGCTGGAGCAGGCTAAAAAAGAGGGCATCCGGGTTTCGTTCGACCAGTATCCCTATGTGGCCGGCAGCACCATGCTCGGCGTCATTCTGCCGCCGTGGGCGCACGACGGCGGCACGGACAAGCTGGTAGAGCGCCTGGGCAATGCCGAAGACAGAAAACGTATGGTCCACGATATTACCCACGGCATCCACGGCTGGGATAACTTTGTGGCTTTTGCCGGGCTGGACGGCATCTTCGTCACCAGCGTAAAAACAGCGCGCAATACGGATGTAGTCGGCAAAAACCTTGTGCAGTTGGGCGAAATGCGCGGCAAAGAGCCGCTTGAAGCCACCTTTGACCTGCTGCGCGAAGAAGAAAACGCCGTGGGCATGGTGGACTTTTACGGGCTTGAAGAACACGTCAAAACGCTCATTGCCCGGCCTGAAATGAACGTCTGCACCGACGGCCTGCTGGGCGGCACGCCCCATCCCCGCGTGTACGGAGCCTTCCCCAGAGTTCTCGGCAAATACGTGCGGGAAGAAAAGGTGCTGCCGCTGCACGAGGCCGTACGCAAAATGACCGGCAGACCCGCCGCCGTGTTCGGCATTGAGGGGCGCGGCGTGCTGCGCCCCGGCAACTACGCCGATATCGTTGTTTTTGACCCCGCGACCATCATTGACAAAGGCACCTTTACGGAGCCGCGTCAGTTCCCCGACGGGATCGCGCACGTCTTTGTCAACGGCGCGCATACGGTCAACGGCGCGAACCTGGATACAACGGCCCTGGCCGGTAAGGTGCTGCGTAAAAAATAGGTTTCGCCGCAGAGGCTGAAGCCGCAACCATACGCGCGGCCGCTCGGCTTTGCCGACGGCCGCGCCTGCAGAAAAGGAGATGCCATGAACAGTGTGGAACAGATTGCCACGGACAAAGCCCCCGGCGCCGTGGGGCCGTATTCGCAGGCCCTGGCCGTGGGCGGCCTGGTCTTTACTTCCGGGCAGTTGCCCATCAATCCCGAAACCAAGGCCATGCCGCAGGACGTGGCGGCGCAGGCGGCGGCCTCGCTTAAAAACGTGCAGGCTGTGCTGGAGGCCGCCGGTTCCTCCATGGGCAAGGTGCTGAAGACCACTGTCTACCTGACGGATATCAATGACTTTGCGGCCATCAACGAAGTGTACGCCACGTTTTTCAAGCCGCCCTTCCCGGCGCGCAGTTGTTTTGCCGTGAAAAGCCTGCCCCTGAACGCCAAAATCGAAATTGAGGCCGTGGCCGCCCGATAACGGTTTTTAGCCCTGTTATCATGCCTGGCGGCGACGTAACCGTGCCGTCGCGGGCAATCTTCCATGCCCCCTTTGCCGTGTGCGGCAAAGGGGGCATAAGTTTTGGGGGGTGGCAACAACCATAGCGTGCGGCACGCCGACAGCCGGCTTTCGCAACCGGCAGCAGGTTCAGGCCAGCTTGGGCAGGGTATTGGCCCCGTGGGGCAGCAGGGTGGCGCGCAGCCGGCCGTTGCCGTTGTTCAGTCTGCGGGCCAGGGCCAGGGCTTCGTCCAGGGTGCGGGTCACATGGATGCCGGTTTTGGCGAAAGCCTCCTCCGGCATGGCGCAGACCAGGATAAGGTGATATTTCTCCGCCGATTCGGCAAACAGAAAGCCCACATAGCTGCCAATGGAAAAATGGGCGCGCAGGTCTTTTTCACGCGCCTCCATGCTGGCGAAGTCGCGGATCTGGTGCTCTGTGTCCTTGCTGCCGAAGCCCTCGGTGCAGGCTGAAAGCAAAATGATGGTGCCGCCTTCTTCCACCACCGCCAGGGCGTTGGCCAGGGTTTTGATGGTCTGGTAGAAATTGATGTCCTTGGGCGCGCCGCCCGCGCTGGCAATGACCAGAGGGGTGCGTCCGGCCACGGGCACGCCGTCAATGGCGTCCACCAGGGCGCAGGCCTCGCGGTGGGCCTTGACCATATCGCCGGCCACGGCCTTGATGATGTTGTACTGCTCGTCCACCACCACATTGAGCAGAAAACTGGGACGGCCCAGCAGGGCGGCTTCTTCCAGATCGGTGTGGAAGACGTTGTCCCGCGTCAGATTGGCGCTGCGCACGGCTGGGTTGCTGCCGCTGCCGAAGCCCTTGTTCAGGGCCAGGTTGTGGTGGCGCTGGATGGTTTCATAGCTGGCGATGCCGGGCAGCATGTATTTGGGGCCGCCGCCGTAGCCCGCCAGAAAATGGTAGACCACCCCGCCCGTGAGCACGATGTGGTCGCTTTCCATGGCCAGGCGGTTGAACCAGACTTCAGTGCCGTGGGAGGTCACGCCGGCCTTGACCATGTTTTTGCTGTCTGTGCAGACGTGGTCCACTACCGGGATGCGTTTGTAAATATCTTCGGAAACAATGGCCATGTGCTCTTCGCGGGTCATGGACCGGTGGGAGCCCGTGGCCGTGAGGATGCGGATGTGGGCGTCGGGCACGCCGCAGGCGTTGAGGCGCTCCACCACGGCCGGGATGTAGACGTGGGGCGACTGCCACAGGCGCGTGGCGTCCGGAGCCACAATGCAGACAGTCTGGCCGGGTTTGACGATCTCCTCCAGACGGGGGGAGCCAATGGGGTGGTCCAGGGCGTAGTCCACATGTTCGCGGGCCGTGCGCTGCGGCAGGGACACGGTATTGGATTCCAGTTCGCAGGCAATGCAGTCTTCGTCAAGGTTGACGGAAAATTCCTGCTCTCCGTACTTCATCAGATGCTTGGCCATGGTTTTGTGCCCCTCGGGTTTTGGGTTTTGCGCACGGACGTGCCGTGCAGTGCCGCCCGGACAAACGGGGGGGGCCGGGCTGTCGGCCGCGCGCCTGCGCGAACCGGCGTCTTTTTTATGCTTCTTTGGCGGCATTGTGAACACGCGTCAGCAGGCCGCGCCTCTGGAGCATTTCAAGTGTTAAATGCTCTAGAGCAGCGCGCTCAGCAAGGTCATGTACAGCGGGATGGTGACCACGGAAAGGAGGGTGGAAAGGGTCACAGCCAGCGCGCCGAAGCGGGAATCCGTATGGTAGTGGGCGCTGAGAATAGCCGCCTGCATCATAACCGGCAAAGAGGACTGGACCACAAAAACTTTGCCCATCAGGGACGGCACGGGGAAAAAGTGCAGAAAAGCCAGCATGATCAGCGGCCCGCCCACCAGACGTCCCAGCAGCACCACCACCAGGTCGCGTTCCAGACGCAGGCCCCGCAGGCCGATGTCAAAAATGCTGATACCGATAAAAATAAGGGCCAGCGGCGTGGTCAGGCCGCCCAGGTAGCGGGCCGCGTCCTGCACGGATGTGGGCAGGGTTACCCCGCAGAGGGTCAGGGCCACGCCCAGCAGAAATCCCAGCAAAGGCGGCGAAAAAATCTGCAGCAGCAACGTGCGCGCCGAAAGGGGCCCCTTGCTGTTTTCCTGGTCGTGCACCACGGCGTACTGCCCAATGGTCCAGAAAAAAACCGTGCCCGCGCAATAATACACCAGCGCGTAGGGCAGGGCTTCTTCGCCAAACAGGGCCAGATTGACGGGAATGCCCACAAACACCGTATTGGGGTTGGAAATGCTGGCGCAGAACAGGCCGAAATGCTTGTGCGGCACCCGCAGCAGCCGGCCCAGAGCGCAGGCCAGCACAAAGGTGACGGCAATGGAAGCCAGCGGCAGCAGCGCGCCCCGCGCCAGCCCCGGCAGCGCCTCCCGCTGGAAGGAATGCATGATGGTGTACATGAGAAAGGGCGGCAGGGCCACGCAGGTCACCAGGCGGGGCAGCAGGATGCGCGTTTCTGCGCCGAACCAGCCCCTGGCCGCCAGCACATAGCCCACCAGGCCCATGATGATGAGCCCGAAAACGCCGCTCAGCGCGTGCAGAAAAACCATGAGGCCCCCAAGGCTGTCGTCCGGATGGGGCGGGGTGGCGGCGTAAGGCGCTTCGCAGGGGAAGGGATTTTTTGTGCACAAAAGGTTCCCTTCCTCCGCACCCCCATCCTTCCAACAGTGTACCTTTCCTGGAAAACGCGGCGGTCATCCCCCCCAGAGACGGACCGCCCCCGCGGCGCGACCTGTCGCTTTTGCCGCCGCAGCGGCAACTTTGTGACCGGGGGCCGCGCAACCGCCTTGTGGGCCCCCGGCCGGAGCGACGTCAGATTTCCTTGTAGCGCCCGCCGTTGGCTGCGGAACTCACCAGGGCGGCGTAGCGCCGCAGCACGGGGTAGGGGCTGTCCTTTTTGTGCGGCGTAAAGGCGGCCCGGCGCTGCTCCAGCTCTGCAGGGCTGACCAGCAGGTCCAGCTTGCGGTTGGGAATATCGATATGGATCATATCCCCTTCCCGCACCAGGGCGATGACGCCGCCGTCCGCCGCTTCGGGCGAGATGTGGCCGATGGCCGCGCCGTTGGTGCCGCCGGAAAAGCGTCCGTCCGTGAGCAGGGCCACGTCCTTGCCCAGGCCCATGCCGGTGATGGCCGCCGTGGGCGAGAGCATCTCGCGCATGCCCGGTCCGCCGCGCGGGCCTTCGTAGCGAATGACCACCGCGTCCCCGGCCTTGATTTTGCCGTCCAGGATGGCGCGCATGGCGTCTTCTTCATTTTCAAACACGCGGGCGCGCACGTCGCGGCACATCATTTCCGGGGCCACGGCGGACTGTTTGACCACGGCCCCCTCCGGAGCCAGGCTGCCGCGCAGAATGGCTATGCCGCCCTGTTTGGAATAGGGGTTGTCCACGCTGTGGATTACTTCTGGATCCAGTACGCGGGCTTTGAGGTCCGTGAGGTTTTCGCCCACGGTCTTGCCGGTGACGGTCAGGCAGTCTTTATGGATCAGGCCCAGCTTGTCCAGCTCGGTCATGACGGCCGGGATGCCGCCGGCATTGTCCAGATCTACCATAAAATACTTGCCCGCCGGGGAGAGCTTGCAGAGGTTGGGGCTTTTGCGGCTGACGGCGTCAAAAATTTCCAGGCCCAGGTTGAGGCCGGCTTCGCCGAACACGGCGGGCAGGTGCAGCACCGTGTTGGTGGAACAGCCCAGGGCCATGTCCACGGCCACGGCATTGGCCACGGCGTCGGGGGTGACGATGTCGCGCGGGCGGATGTTGCGCTCCAGCATGTCCATAACGCGCATGCCCGCAGTCTTGGCCAGGCGGACGCGCGCGCCGCTCACCGCCGGGATGGTGCCGTTGCCGGGCAGGGCCACGCCGATGGTTTCGGCCAGGCAGTTCATGGAATTGGCCGTGAACATGCCCGCGCAGGCCCCGCAGCCGGGACAGGCGCGCTCGGTAAGGCGCTCCAGGTCGTCTTCGGTCATGGCGCCGCTGCGCACCTTACCCACGGCCTCAAACACGGTGATCAGGTCGCCGCGCTGGTGCGGGCCGATATTGCCGGGCAGCATGGGCCCGCCGGAAACCAGCACCGAGGGGATGTTCAGGCGCATCATGGCCATGAGCATGCCGGGCACGCATTTATCACAGTTGGGGATGAAGACCAGGGCGTCAAAGGCGTGGGCGCGGGCCATGATCTCAATGGAATCGGCAATGAATTCGCGCGACGGCAGAGAAAAGCGCATGCCCTCGTGGTTCATGGCCAGGCCGTCGCAGACGGCAATGGCCGGAAACTGCAGGGGCGTGCCCCCGGCCATGCGTACCCCGGCCTTGACCGCGTCGGCCAGAGTATTGAGGTGCATGTGCCCCGGCACCACTTCGTTGGCGGCGTTGACCACGCCCACCAGGGGGCGGTCCATTTCTTCTCTGGTCAGGCCCAGAGCGTAAAGCAGAGAGCGGTGGGGGGCCTTCTCCAGGCCGGACTTCATCTTTTTACTGCGCGCTGTAGCATCCATGACGGCATCCTTGTGGTAAAGAACAAAAAATCCCCGGCACAATGGCGCACAAGGGCAAGCTCTTTGTTTACGCCAAAAGTCCACCTCCGTAAACATAGCCCCCGCCGTTCTCCGCGCGCCGCGGCCCGCTGCTGCGGCCCTTTGTCCCACCGCAACCGTTGATGCCGCGCCGCTCCTGTGCACGTTGCGCTCCGCTACTGTGGCCCGGTTCGCGGCCGGTTCTGCGGCAGGCTTGCCCTGCCGATTTTGCACGGCCCTTGGCGCACAAGGCTTTCTGAGGGTCAGGGGCAAGGCGGGATATGTCGAGGCGCCGCGCCTGCGCGTGCCGGATGCCGCGTTGCGCAAGACCTGGAAGCAAGCGCCCCGGCAGCGCGTCCGGCCTGCAGCAAGACGGGCGCCGTGCTGCGGCAATTTCTACGGGACGTCCTTCAGCTAAAAGATTTTTCAGAAAAACGTGAAAAATTGCTTGCCAAACCCCTGGGCTTAACGTAGAAGATTTTTCGCGCCGAAGTGGTGGAATTGGTAGACACGCTAGGTTCAGGGTCTAGTCCTGGCAACGGGGTGGGAGTTCGAGTCTCCCCTTCGGCACCATGAGAAAAACAACGGGTTAGCAAAGGTTCATTCCTTCGCTGGCCCGTTTTGTTTTTGCACTATCTCAAATTGGCCCCACCATAGCCCCACCTTTCGGGGTGCCCTCTTTGCTATTCCTTTTTGGGTTGTATCTGTATGGGCGGCCGCTATGTCGGACTACACCAAAGACGGGGGCAAGCGCTCTTATTGGGTTTTCCTTCAGCCTGTTTTTTTGAGCCGATACCCAATAGAAGGCAGGACCCGGAAAGTCTGCTTCTGCCTTTGTGGCGCGTGGAGGAGAAGCGTGGGATTGCCTCGTACTGTTCTTGCCACATCATAGGTGCAGTGTTTTTTGCAGCACCTGTGCTGTTGTTTCCGCAGCCCTTGCCCAAGAGAAAGTGTGGGCGTGCGCGCGTCCTGCTGCGGCGTGTTGGCGTCGTTCCTGTGGGGGAAGGGCGAGCACTTGCAGCATGGCCTGAGCAAGTTGCCCTTCACTGTCCGGAGAAAAATACTGGGCGTGTGTGCCACAGACCTCCCGCACCGGGGGAATGTCCGAGGCGACCACAGGGACGCCGGTGGCCAGAGCTTCCAGTGGCGGTAAGCCAAATCCTTCATAGCGTGAGGGGAAAACCAGGGCCGTTGCGCCGCGCATCAGGTGCACTAGTTCGGTCTGTTCTAGCGCTCCGGTGAAGTGGATGCGGCCTGGGCAGATGGCCGCCAAGGCTTCCGTAGACGTTTCTGCGCTCCGAAAGCCCGTATATGCGCCCGCCAGCACAAGGTTAGCCGTACATTGGCCTGCTATCCCGGCAAAAGTATGACACAGCAGGCGAATATTCTTGTGGGGCTTGACATTTCCCACAGCCAGAAAATACGGCGGTTGCGTCGGGGCGTCCACCAGGGGGCATTCCAACCAGCTTGCGTCCACCCCGTTGGGGGTAACGGTTGCGCCGCCCCGTGGGCGGCCTACCAGTCGTAAAAATTCCTGCCGGGAAAATTCTGAAACAAAAAGGAGTTCTGCCGCCTTATGGCGTACAGCCTGAAACATGAGGCGGGCATACATTTTTTGTATGCCGGTAAATAACCCCGGCAGGGCCAGGTGGGTCACATCATGGACTGTCACCACCAAAGGGATGCCCGCCAGCACAGGGATCGGATAGTGCGGCAGCCACAGGGCGTCGCAGCCGCGCAGCAGGGGCAGCATGCGATATTGCTCTGTAATGCTGTAGATGAGAGCGTCAAAAGAAACAGGCTCCCAGGAAACGCCATCTGGCACAGGGAATGCGCCGTCATACCCCAGCAGGCGAAACCGCACGGCATCCGCCAGCAGCGCCATGCAACGGGGTGCGACGTTGCGCAGGTACACCCCGATGCCCGACATGCGGGCCATGCGACAGTCAATGGCCAGGGTTCTCATGCAGATCTCATAGGGTAGGGAAAAGGTGTACGGGCTTGCCCATGTGTCCGCGCAGACCGTCCCATGCGGCCCGGAAGATCAGGGGAATGCGGTTGGCCTGGCCCCGCCGGATGCGATTAAGCATAACGCCCAAATAGCTCGCCGCCACCACGGGCAATGCCCAGGGATAGTGCTTGCGCATCATGTACACGCGGTTGCGCAAGGCAAGGTAGTCAACCCAGGCCGGGCGGTTGAAGGCGCGCTCTCCAACGGCGCTCTCTGCGCCGGTGCTTCCGCCTTCCTTATGATATACGATGCTGTCGGGTGCCCAGGCCAAAACAAAGCCCGCGTTACGCGCCCGAATGCAGAGTTCTGTTTCCTCAAGGTAAAGGAAAAAATCCTCTCTAATCAGGCCAATTTTAGCTACGATCTCTTTTGGCAACAAAACAGACGCACCGACAATGTCCCCAAGTTGGGCCTCAACCGTTCCGGGGTCAACGCGGTCAATATTTTTTAGTGAACTCCCACCGCATATGGGACGGGAAGTTCCAAGCCATCTGTTAAAACTGCAACCAGCGGCGCATTGCACGGTTACTCGGTCATAAGCAAAAACCAGGGTTGATCCAACGATGGCAGGTTCCGTAAATTTGTTGGCGCGTGCGCACAAAGCATTAAGGGCCTTCGTATCAGGAAGGGTATCGTTATTGAGAATCCAGAAGGCATTGCATGTGCTGTTGCGCATGGCAAGCTGTATGCCGCCATTATTTCCCCCGCCATAGCCGAAATTTTCGGGCAATGCCAAAAAGACAGAAGCACATTCCAATCGTATCGAGGGATCTGAAACAACAACGGGCTCGGCCCAGCTCCGCCAACTTTCAAGAATTTTTTGGCGTGAATTATCGCTGGAATTGTTATCAACAACAATGACCATAGCCGGAGGGCATTCAAGCCTGTAAACATGGCGCAGACACTCAATGGTATCTGATGAACCATTATAGTTGAGAATAATGACAGCCGTACTCGATGGCTGAACAGGCACGGTTACGCCCTCCCAAACAGGCGCTTAACCTTTTGCCGTAAAAACCATTCCAGCCGAAAGAGGTGTGAAAACAGTTTCCAAGAAAACAGGCATTCTCTTTGGGATTTTTCAACGCGAAAATTTGCCCCATAACACATAAAATCGATGATATGATCATGAAAAAGATCAGGCCGTGCGGCATACATGGCAGCAACTTTTTCGCATTCCGTTGGCGCGCCGGCTCGTAGCGCACTCATAGAGAAGGGTTTGATGCGATAATAGATGAGTATTTCGGGCAAAATTTCAACATCCCCGCCATCTTTCAACATATCCAGCCAAAAAACCATATCTTCTTTACCCAGGATCAGGCTTTCTTCATACCCGCCAATACGGGCCCAGTCCTTTCGGCGAAAAAGGCTTGCTGATAATACCTTATGCTCTTCCAGAACAAGGTTGGCATATGAGTAGGGTTTCTGAGTCCACTCGTGATGGCGCAGTCCAAAGAAACGAACGCGCGCGGTGCATACAAGAACATCGGGTTTGCGGTCAAGCACTGCAACTGATTTTTCAACATAGGTCGGGTCTACTTTGTCATCGGCATCCAATGGCAAAATGTATTTTCCGCTCGCAGCCTCAATGGCGGTATTACGCGCTGCCGAAAGCCCTTTTTTCCCTGGTGCGGTATTTATCACGGTGATGCCTTCAGCCGCGAATTTTTCAAGCAATGAGTTCGTCAGAGGGTCAGTGGAGTAGTCATTGACAATGATTATTTCAATGTCGGGATACGACTGGGCGCGAGCGGATGCGACAGCTTCTGGCAAATATTTTCCATCATTATAACAGGGAATGATGATCGAAACTAGATCAGCCATATCTACCTTAACCTCTCCCGGAGTTTAAACAGGATGAAAGAAAAAAAGCCTGCACGAACTGCAGAAAATTGACGTTGAATATCCTTCACATCAAAATACGGGGCAAAGTCCAGAGTTGTATCAAATTGTGCGAAGAGGGTTTCAAAAAAGTTCAGAATTTTTTTTCGTTCTACCCTGCCAAATTGACGAAAAAAAGCCAGAGATAAAAATTGATGCGCAACAAGGTACGCATAAAGCGCGGCTTGTTTATGCCATCCGCGTTGATTGAAAATATCTATAACAAGAGAAATATGCGTAAGATAATCAGAAACTTTTCTTCCGCTTGTTGCTTTTATGTACTCCGGGGCGCGGTAAAGGTAAACGATGTCGGGGATCACCATGATTTTCTTTGCCATGCATAGCGCGTGGGTCATGAAAACAGGATCCTGCCCGCGGAGCAGGTTGGGAAACTGTATATTATGGGACTGTAAAAATTCTCTTCTAAAAAGGGCTCTTGGAAAACAATACGGGATCCACAAGGGGGGGTACGCGTCTGGCAAAACAGTTTGGGCCGACCCAATCTGCATGGCAGCCAGCATGGGCGGATGAGGCTTAAAATAACGTAGTTGTGAATCCATATAGGCAATATTTGCTACACAGATGTCAGCTTGAGCGGATATGACCGAGGCATAAAGGGTTGCCAGCGCCTGTTCTGGGAATGCATCGTCTGCGTCGCAGAATGCTATAAAAGAAGATTTGGCCTGGGTCATGCCCAGATTGCGCGCGATACCGGCACCAAGATTTTCGGGGCTTTTAAAAATGCGCACGCGAACATCTTTTTTTGCGTATTCTTCCAATATGTTCAGAGAACTATCAGAAGAGCAATCGTCAATGCAAAGAACTTCAAAGTCTACGTGGGTCTGTCTTAAAATGCTGCCAAGACAGGTTCGCAACGTGCTGGCTGCATTGTATACGGCGATAATAACGCTTACTTGTGGCGCCACTTGCAAAGTACCTTTTTAATTTTTTCAAATATGATGCCATTGTAACATACCGGAGTGAAAAAATGCTGAAGCACCATTGCCCGCCAAGAATATTCCTTATTAGGAGCTATTGCATCTTTTGCGGTTAACCAGCAACCTTTAAGGTACATATAAAAAAGTTTCATCAGCGCATGCCGATGCTGTTGCGGCGCTACCTGTTCCAAGCCACGTCCACGGGCAAATGCAGACTTTATCTGCCAAAAGAAGCTATATTTATATGGTAAAACACAATGGTCTATTTTCATGGCAGGCACATACCCTAATCTGAAGCCTGCTGCCTTCATGCGATCGAACATTAAAGTTTCTTCGCCATAAGCGCATTTTTTACCGGTCATGCCGATATCAACGGGAAAGCAGCCAACAGTTTGGGCTGCGCTGAGTTTAAATGCGCAGTTTCCGCCAGGTATATGATTGGCGTCGCTTAAAGGCCCATAAGATTGTGCTGCTTCATACGTGCCGAAATCTTTGGGAAACCATTTGGGCGGAGCGCCGAAAAAGTGCCACGCATAATAAGGGCCGCCAAAAGCGTCAAAATCATCGTTTTTGATAGTCTCAAGGACAGTTGCAAGCCAGTCTGGATGCGCTTTGGCGTCACTGTCAAGACAAGCGACCCAATCGGTTGTAACTTTTTTTAGTGCGGCATTTCTGGCGTTGCCAGCTCCCCGTTTTTTTTCAATGATAAACTTTAGCTGTGGCCAGTCGTGAGAAAAATCTTTCACCAATGCTTGAGTGGCGTCATTTGAGTCATTATCAACAACAATAATATTAAAAAAGCATGTCGGGAGCGTTTGTGCTTGAAGGGATCGCAAACACTCCCCTAGAATATAAGCTCTATTGTAGGTACAAATAACGATTGTAACCAGGGGTAGAGGTGATCTAATTTCTTCGCGCATCAGAGCCTCGTGCTATTGATTCAATCATCCGTTTGCCCAATATGCCAACTCGCAAAACAAAAAACAGGAAAAAAGCGAAAAAGTTTTTTCTGTTAACACCGCAAATATGCAAAACCCGGCGGGACACTTCATCTTTTAAAGTTTTTTTATTGTACTTGCCTTTGGAAATTGCCGTGCTGTAAAACTTTTTAAGCCATGCGAGACACTGCCACAAGTGAATGGTTGTCAGCCCTTTTTCGTATGCGGCCAAAGCCCTGTGAGCAGCAAATTCTTGGTTCGTTGGCTTTAATCCGATGCTATGGAGCAAATTTAGCCTGACCCTGTCGGCAGCATCGCGCTGGCGTTGTTTGTATTCACTCCGCCCTTTCCCTTCATTAATTCTATAGCGAAGTAGAGGGGCGGGCAAGTTTGCGAATAGTATTTCTTTTCTTTGAGCCACGCGGCTCCACAAATCATAATCTTCAGCGGGCAGCATGCTGGAAAAATACGGCGAATCTAGGCCATTAAAAATACTTTTACGCATAATTACTGTTGGGTGGTACAGGCATGATTCAAAAAAAAGCATGGCTCT
Source organism: Desulfovibrio legallii (assembly GCF_004309735.1). Taxonomy (NCBI): domain Bacteria; kingdom Pseudomonadati; phylum Thermodesulfobacteriota; class Desulfovibrionia; order Desulfovibrionales; family Desulfovibrionaceae; genus Desulfovibrio; species Desulfovibrio legallii. Next base: position 29,163 of record NZ_SIXC01000010.1, on the reverse strand, counting down.
GATTGAATCGTTATCCAGCGGCGGCAGCCAAACAGTGCTTGGTGAATCGTAGACACTCAGCGCGGTGCCACAGACCGAAACATTTGGGTTGGCCTGCATGAAGGCAACCTGTTTTTCCAGGCGGCCAGGCAGGCTGACATCGTCTGCATCCATCCTTGCTATCAACTCTCCTGATGCCAAAGAAATTCCTTTATTCAAAGAGGCTGCAAGGCGCAAGTTGACAGCGTTTGTAACAATCTTGATACGAGAGTCTTCCCGTTCGTACCTTTTTAATATTTCTGCTGTAGAGTCTGTAGAAGCATCATCAATAATAATAAATTCAAAATTTTTATATGATTGGCAAAGAATACTGTCTATGGCCTCTGCTAAAAACCGCTCGCCATTATAAACAGAAAGAAGAACAGTTACATGAGGAGGCGTCAAAATTTTATCCACGCTTCTGGTGCAGGGTTATTGTCCGGTTTTTCTATATACCATTTCCTCGGGGCGCAGGTTATCCCCCCTTTTCTCGCCAACCATGCCCCCCACCAGGAAAAGCTGGAGTTGGCTATAATGTGGTGACGGCACAAACTCATAAGATGCATGTCATGCCAGGGCTCATCCACATGTTCAGAAAAAGCAACGACCGTTGAGGGTAAGCTGCTGCAGTCAAAATGTTCTTTAACCCAATCCGGATCATCGCTGAACAGAAAAAGTTCAATGCTGTCAAATTTAGAGATAAGGTACTTCAACGCCGCACTATAATACTCTTGGGAGCAAATACCGTGAATTTTATTTGTGACAGGATTGGATACATAGTCTCCTCTGCGTACATGCACAGCTACGGAATTAGAGGAGGCGCAAATTCGCTTTGCCAAAGCAGCAGCCCTGATTTTGAGGTCGGAAAATGTAAAGTCACGGCGGATCACGGCTTCAATCTGGCTGAAATATCTCTCGTTTTGCCAGTAACCTGAAAGAAATGTTGGCGACGTTAAAGCGTTGAAGCCTTGCCAATAAGATGTTTGTGGCTCGCAAACGTATGTAGCAGCATGCGGGCGAGGGTGTCGACGAATACGGCGCAACAAGCGAGAAAAATAAGATTCTCGACGCCATGTGAGTGGGGCGCATTCATCTGGAGTAGTAACGGCAGGGGTAAGGGAAAAGGCATCGTCCAATAGGTATTCGCGCGGCGTGCAGCCTTCGGCGATGTTTGTGAACCACGAGAGATCCAGCTTGAGATCTGCACGTAGGCGTAGTGCTAGAGCGCGACCGGCAGCATATTGGAACATCTGGTTGCCAAGGCCACCACAAATTGAAACAATTATCACGAGCAGCGTTCCCAGTTTTCCCAAACAAAGTCATATTGCCACTTCAGTCGATGGGTTTTAGACAGTTTTGCACGAATATTCGCAGCACGTGTTCGTGCATCGGGCAGTTTATCGTGAAATTGAACCTGTATATTTTTTATACGATAGATAAAGTCATGGTCACACAGGGCTGGCAGCAAATCATATTCTGCGCCTTCAATGTTCATCTTCACTAAATCTATTTCAGCGTGATTATATTCCGAAAAAAAATCAACAACACTTCTGAGTTGTATTTTTTCTGTGGGCAAGCCGCCATCAGAACATAATGAGGAGCCATCTCCTGCAACAGTGAGCAACGCTTCAGAAGTTTTACTCGCAAGGCCAAAAGGAAAAACGGTGATGTCGCTATTAAATGTGAAACGGCTTTTAATGTTATTATAAAATGATAGCATTGGTTCAAATACAAAAATTTTGCATCGATATTTACTGTAAATGTCACTTGCCCATTGCCCTTTATATCCACCAATATCATAAACTACTGAGTCAGGAATAAGGGGGTAGGTTAACCGTAATGTTGCGTCTCCATTTGCCTGATGCCATTGCAACAGCGCTGGGTTGTCCGCTTGTTCAATGGCTTTGGCGCAACGCAGTGAGAGATGCGATATTTTTCTTAGCCCTTTACCGCAAAAGAATTGCAGTTTTTTTAGTGCGTTCATTCTTCCTCCACTGGAATATTATTGGAATAATTTTGTGTGTTGTCGTCTCCAAGCATTAAGGGGGGAGACCATAGCTGAAATGTTTTGCATTTATACTTCGCTCTTTTAGTGAAGTCTTACATAGTTTAAAAAGCTTTTAGCAAGCCTAAAAAGAAGAGGATATTTGTTTTTCAGTTTTTCTTTTAGCTGACAGGTGATATTTTTTTTAGAAAAACTTGTGAATATTGGTTTTGGAAAATCTTCGATTTGATTTTCTTTAATAATATCTGTCAAATCCGTTACCATTTTATATTTTATATCGCCGTGCCACTCAAAGGCATTGAAAAATATCTCTCTATAAGTTTGGTATATCATATTATACAGATTTATATTATCTATTTTAATTGTATAAAATAGTTTTCTCCAAGCATGAACAAGTGGACTTTCTAGTAAAGCACTTACTCTTTCTTTGTCCAGAAATACAATTGTGTCTTTGTGAAGGGCCATTAGTGATCTATGTGCAGGAGCGTTACACATGTGTTCATAAATACCGTTCGGAAACTCAATAAATCCACGTGGCGCTACTCTCGTCAACTCACTAATAAAAGTTGGTATTTTATCCAGAGGAATATGCTCAAGTACATGAGAGCATATTACATAATCAAATGACTGGTCCTGGAATGGGAATTTGTCTCCTCTGTAGTATACTATTGGTTGTGTAAATTCTGGTTTGGGAATATTTCCTCTTTGCCTAAAGGCTTCTTCCTCAGAAAAAGCATAATCAAGCAAAACTGTTGCACGGGGATGTGGAAATCCGCCAGGACCGACCTCAAGAACCTTATGCGAAGGCTTAATCGAACATATTTTTTCAGGAAAAAACATTCTAAACCTCTTCGACACTCCATTTGAACAAGGGTGCCAAAAGACCTGGGCGAGTTATATTCCAATATGGAGAATCACTAATAAACCCTTTGATATGTAGCTGAATTGACGGAGACGAGACTCCTGGTTGGCATATCCAAAATTGACGATATACTGCGGCCAAAAGTTCTACGCGGTATGTGCCATTATTCAAAAAGTATTTGGGGATATTAACGTAAAATGCATACTCCCCCGTCTGAATCTGTGGCCAATCTGTTTGCGGGCCGTCATTATGACACGCCCAAAAAAGCGTCTCCCCATTTATTGAAGAAATAGCGATGCCTACTTGCAAGCCTATATTTGTTTTTTTTATTGAACCGGTTATTTTTATTATTTTTGAACCGTCCTGCTGTTCAATAGCTTCCATCTCCAAAGGCTTAAAAAAAACATTATCAAACTGAGCGTCAAGTCTTTTCCATACACTTACGTTTCTATCACTACCAAGATATACAGAAATATTTTTAGCAATATCTGTAGAATCGTTGGCTAAACTCCCGTGTTGCAACATGAGCGCTCTACTACATAACTGTTGAATTGCTCCCATATTATGGCTCACGAACAACACCGTCCGACCTTCCTTCCCTACCTCTTCCATTTTGCCGAGGCATTTCTTCTGAAATTCTGCATCTCCTACGGCCAGGACTTCGTCCACGATAAGAATTTCTGGCTCCAAATGCGCGGCTACGGCAAAGGCAAGGCGAACATACATGCCTGAGGAATAGCGTTTTACCGGCGTGTCCAGAAATTTTTCCACTCCTGCAAAATCTACGATCTCGTCAAATTTTCTCCGAACTTCGGCACGGCTCATGCCCAAAATTGCGCCATTGAGAAAAATGTTTTCCCGCCCCGTCAGTTCAGGGTGAAAGCCAGTACCAACTTCAAGCAGGCTGGCTACGCGCCCGCGCAAGGTAATGCGGCCCGTTGTCGGTTCGGTAATGCGTGAAAGCAGCTTGAGCAGAGTTGATTTACCCGCGCCGTTGCGTCCGATAATGCCAACACGGTCGCCGGGCATGACGTCAAAGCTGACGTCTTTAAGCGCCCAAAATTCTTCCTGGTTTTGACATCTGCGTTGTAATAGCCGCTGCGGCAGTTTGAAAAGTTCTTCACGCAACGACTTGTAGCGCGTTTGGCCTTCATGCCGGATGGTATAGCTTTTGCCAAGTCCTTCAACGGAGATAATGGGTTTCATATGCGTATCCTAAATTACGTCCGCGAAGGTGCGTTCTGTCTTGCGAAAAATTTTGATACCGAAAAACAAAAAAATAAGCGCGCAGACGATGCTTATGCATAATGCTCGCTGCGGAAATTCGATTGAACCCAGCACCGCCCAACGAAAGCCGTCAATAACGCCAACCATAGGGTTACATTCGTAGAGCAGCCGCCATTTTTCCGGCACAATGCCGGATGAAAAGCCCACGGGCGAAAGGTACAGGCCAAACTGGGTAATGAAGGGAACAATAATGCGAAAATCGCGGTACGTCACATTGAGCGCGCAGAGGATCAGCCCTGGCCCCAGGGACACAAGGGCAGCCAAAAATGTCAGCGGCACAACAGCAAAAAACTGTATGGGCGGCAGATACTGATACCACAGCATCATGGTGCACAACAGCACAAAAGAAATAGCAAAGTCTACTACAGCCACGCCAATGGTGGCAGTAGGGACGATAATTCTGGGAAAATACACCTTTGAAACAAGGTTGCTGTTAGCAACAAGACTATTGGCCGTGGCTGCAATGGCTGTGGAAAATAGCTGCCACGGCAGCATGGCCACAAAAACCATCAGGGGGTAGGGCGTATTGCCTTCTGATGGCAGCTTAGCCACTTTGGCAAATACAAAGGTAAAGGCCGCCATAGTCAGCAGAGGGCGAAACACAGCCCACAAGACGCCTACAACCGTCTGCTTGTACTGCACGGCCACATCGCGCCACGTCAGAATGAGAAAAAGCTCACGGTAGCGCCACAGGTCTTTCCAGTACTGGCGTTCGGCGCGACCAGCTTCAATAACAAGCTCGTGTGACATGAATGCTAATAGCCCCGTGTATGTTGATTTTGCAGAAAATCGTTATAAGCATCGGTCAGCCCTTCTTCCAGCCCCACGCGGGGCCGCCAGCCCATGGCGAAGAGCTTGCCGCTGTCCATGAGTTTGCGCGGCGTGCCGTCGGGCTTTTCGGGGTCCGTGGCAATGTTGCCGTCAAAGCCCACCACGCGGGCCACGCGCCGGGCCAGATCCAGAATGGTGCATTCCTGCTGGCAGCCCACGTTCATGTGTTCAAAGTCAGAATAGTTCTCGAGCAGAAACACGCAGGCCTCGGCCATATCATCCACATACAGAAATTCGCGCAACGGCGTGCCCGTGCCCCAGATGGTCACCTGGGCCGCGCCGGAGACTTTGGCCTCGTGAAATCGGCGGATAAGCGCCGGGACCACATGGCTGTTTTGCGGATGGTAGTTGTCGCCGGGGCCGTACAGATTGGTGGGCATGGCGCTGATGGCGTCAAAGCCGTACTGTTTGCGGTAGGCCTGACACATCTTGATGCCGGATATTTTGGCCAGGGCATAGGCGTCGTTGGTGGGCTCCAGAGGGCCGGTGAGCAGATATTCTTCCTTGATGGGCTGCGGGCAGAGCTTGGGATAGATGCACGATGAACCGAGAAACAGCAGCTTTTTGCAGCCGTTGCGCCAGGCGCTGTGGATGACGTTGTTCTGGATCTGCAGATTCTGGTAAATGAATTCCGCCGGATAGGTGGCATTGGCCTGGATGCCCCCCACCTTGGCGGCCGCCAGAATGACCACGTCGGGCCTGTGCTGCGCAAAAAAGGCCGCCACCGCCGCCTGATCGCAGAGGTCCAGCTCCGCATGACTGCGGGTCAGCAGGCGCGCGTAGCCCGCGCGGTTCAGGGCGCGGCACAAGGCGCTGCCCACCAGACCGCGGTGCCCGGCCACATAGACAAGAGCGTTTTTGTCCACCGTGCTACTCATTGTGGCTGAACGTCTTGAAGCCCGCCACCTGGCACAGGGCGTCGCGCATGCTCAGACCCAGGTCTTCGCGGGCCATCTCCGCCACCATGACTTCAAACGTGGTTTTGGGCTCCCAGCCCAGCTTCTGCTTGGCCTTGGCCGGGTCGCCCAGCAGGGTTTCCACCTCCGTGGGCCGGAAATAGCGCGGATCCACCCGCACAATGACGTCGCCGGGCTTGAGGCGGCATTCCAGCCCCTGCCGGTTGCCGGCGGCCCGGCGCAGGCGGTCCGGATCCACGGCGGCCACAGTGCCTGTTTCGTCCACGCCCTCGCCCTGCCAGGTAAGGGTCAGGCCCATTTCCGCTGCCGCGGCATTGACAAAATCCCGCACGGAAAATTGCCGCCCTGTGGCGATCACAAAATCATCAGGCTTTTCCTGCTGCAGCATGAGCCACTGCATCTCCACATAATCGCGGGCGTGGCCCCAGTCGCGCTTGGCGTTGAGGTTGCCCAGATAGCAGCAGTCCTGCAGGCCCAGCACCATACGGGAAAGCGCGCGAGTGATCTTGCGGGTCACAAAGGTTTCGCCGCGGACGGGCGATTCGTGGTTGAACAGAATGCCATTGCAGGCATACATGCCGTAAGCCTCTCGGTAATTGACCGTGATCCAGTAGGCATAAAGTTTGGCGCAGGCGTAGGGCGAGCGGGGATAAAAGGGCGTCTTTTCCGTTTGCGGCACTTCCTGCACCAGGCCGAACAGTTCGGAAGTGGAGGCCTGGTAAAAACGGGTGGTGCCCGTGAGCCCGGCAATGCGGATGGCCTCAAGCAGGCGCAGCGTGCCCAGGGCGTCCACGTCCGCCGTGTATTCCGGCGATTCAAAGGAGACCTGCACATGGCTCTGGGCGGCCAGATTGTAGACTTCGTCGGGGCGCACCTCCTGCATCAGGCGCACAAGATTGCTGGAATCGCTCAGGTCGCCGTAGTGCAGGATAAAGTGCCGCGCACTGGCGTGCGGATCCTGATACAGATGGTCGATGCGGTCCGTATTGAACAGTGATGCGCGACGTTTGATGCCGTGCACCTCATAGCCCTTACGCAGCAGAAATTCCGCGAGATAGGCCCCGTCCTGGCCGGTGATGCCGGTAATGAGCGCTTTTTTCATGATGCCGGGCAGCTATCCTTTGCAGCGGGCGCACTGGCCCGCGTCTGGAAGTCCGTTTGTTTCAGAATCGCAGCAAAATATCCTGTTTCTGTGCCCTTGTCCACCGCGTTGCCGGCGGGGATTATGTGTTTAGCTATGCACGATCTCCCCGGCCGTAGACGTCGGCAAAGCGCACGATGTCGTCCTCGCCCAGATAGGAGCCGGACTGGATTTCAATAAGCACCAGAGGGATGACGCCGGGGTTCTTCAGCCGGTGCCGTGTCCCGACAGGAATATATGTTGACTGGTTTTCAGTGTACAGTCGGGTCACATCGCCGTTGGTGACCTCGGCCGTGCCGCTCACCACCACCCAGTGCTCGGCGCGGTGGTGGTGCATCTGCAGGGAGAGTTCCCCGCCGGGTGAGACGATGATGCGTTTGACCTGAAAGCGTCCGTCCAGAACAAGCGTTTCGTAGCTGCCCCAGGGCCGGTAGACCTGTGGGTGCTGACGGCATTCGGGACGGCCGGCGCGTTGCAGGCGGTTCACGATTTTTTTGACGTCCTGGGCCTGTTCCCGCGGGGCCACCAGCACGGCGTCCCGCGTTTCCACCACCACCAGGTCGCGCACGCCCATGACGGCCAGCAGCCGGTGGGTGGCGTTGCAGTAGCAGTGGGCGGCCCCTTCCAGCAGCACGTCCCCGCTGCAGACATTGCCTTCCGTATCCGCCTGCCCAGCCTGATAAAAGGCTTCCCAGGAGCCCAGGTCGCTCCAGCTCGTGACCAGCGGCACGACGGCGGCCAGGGCAGTGTGCTCCATGACGGTGTAATCTATGGAATCGGCGGGCGCGGCCAGAAAAGCGTCTTTGTCCGGCCGGTGGAACACGCCGTCGTCCTTGTGTCCTTCCCAGGCGGCGCGGCAAGCGGCGGCCATGCCCGGGGCGCAGCGTTTCAGCTCGCACAGATACACGGAAGCCCGCAGCAAAAACATGCCGCTGTTCCACAAAAAGCCGCCCTGGGCCAGCATGGCTTCTGCGTTGGCCTGGTCGGGCTTTTCCACAAAGCGGGCCACGGCAAAACCGTCCTCGCCCAGGGGCGCGCCCTGTTCGATATAGCCGAAGCCCGTTTCCGCAGCCGTGGGTGCGATGCCGAAAGTGACGATATGCCCCTGGTCCGCCAGGCGAACGGCGCGCTCCACGCCCGCCGCAAAGGCGTCCACGTCCGCGATGGCGTGGTCCGAGGGCAGCACCAGCATGCAGGGGTCCGCGCCGTCGGCCGCCAGGGCCAGCGCGGCCAGGGCAATGGCCGGCGCCGTGTTGCGCGGGGCGGGCTCCAGCAGCACCGTGCCGCTGATTCCGCATTGGTAGAGCGCCGCATTCACATAAAAGCGGTGCGCCTCATTGCAGACGATGACGGGGGCCGCATTGGGGGCCACGGCGGCGGCACGGGCTACGGTGTCTTTGAACAGGGTACGCCCTGCGCCCAGATCCACAAACTGCTTGGGGTAGGTTTCGCGGGAAAGGGGCCAAAGCCGCGTGCCGCTGCCGCCGCACAGAATAACGGGAACTATGTCCGACATGAGTTTCTCACCAATAAGATAGATGCTGCCAAAAGTCTGTCTAAGGGGTATTTATCGGGATGCAGACGCAAGATACACCATTCCCGGGCGCGGAACAAGGTTGTGCCGCAGCCGGTTGCAGCTGACGAAGCCGCCGGATTTTGGGAGGGCCTTCCGCAGCGGCGGCCCCTGTTGGGCCTGAAGCACTGCAACTTTGCGAATATCCATTTGCAAAGATGTTACTGCGCGCACTTCAGTGTTTACCAGCCAAAGACCTTACTGGCGCCTGCGCGGCGGGCGTCTGCCCACACAGCCGCCAGAGCAATTTTACCGTTGCAGCGTCCTATCCCCGCAGGGAGAGCAGGCCATCCAGGATGGTCCAGGGATTGGGCGGGCAGCCCGGAATGAACAGGTCCACGGGCAGGAGATTGCTGACTCCTTTGTTGCACTGGGGCGCGTGGCGGAACAGGCCGCCGGAAATGGCGCACGCGCCCACGGCCAGCACCAGGCGCGGTTCCGGCAGGGCGGCGTAGGTGTCCAGCAGGGCCAGGCGCATGTTTTCCGTAACCGGGCCCGTGACGGCCAGGCCGTCCGCGTGGCGCGGGGAGGCCACAAAATCAATGCCGAAGCGGCCCAGATCGTAGACCAGGGTGGTGAGCACGTTGCAGTCCGCCTCACAGGCGTTGCAGCCCCCGGCGCTGACCTGCCGTAGTTTGAGCGACCGGCGGAAGAGGGCAAACTTTTCTCGCGCGGCCGGCGGCGCATTGTGGGCCGCCTCCTGTTTCGCAGCGGCAACGCCGGGCCGCACCAGCAGGCCCTCGCGGGTGAATGAGGCTAGGCGGTGTTCGCCCGTAAACGCAATGGCTCCCTTGGGGCAGGCGTCGCGGCAGGCCCCGCAGAAGGTGCAGCGGCCCATGTCCAGCGTGGGGGCGCCGTCCTCGGCCCCCAGGGTGGGCAGCAGCGCGCCCGTGGGGCAGATATCCAGGCAGACTCGGCAAGGGCCGCAGTCCACCGGCGTAAGCACGGGCCGCCCCAGAAAGCGGGGCGAAAGCGCGGGCTGACGCCGGGGGTAGTCCAGCGTGCGGTATTTCTGGTGCAGACGTTCCCTGATGATGCGCAGCATGGCAAGGCCTCACAAATCGTGGCCGCAGTAAGAAAGGTTGAAGCTCTTGTTGCAGAGCGGAAAGTCGGAGATCTGGTTGCCGCGCAGGGCTACGGCCAGGCCCGGCCAGTTGCGGAACGAAGGGTCCACGACCTTGTAGACCCGCAGTCCGCCGTCCGGACCGGTGACGGCCAAGTGGCAGATTTCGCCGCGCCAGCCTTCTACCTGGGCCACGGCCAGGGTGTCGGGCGGCAGGGGGGCCAGGGGCTCCGTTGCGGGGGCGGCGGCGCAGCCCGGCATGTTCGCCAAGGCGGAGAGGTCCAGCTCCAGCAGCCGCAGGGAGTCGTCCAGCTCCGCGCTGCGGACCAGGGTGCGGGCCAGCACGTCGCCGCCTTGCGCCACGCGCGGGGCGCAGCCCGCGGTGGGCAGGTCCGCCAGGGGGAAGTGGAAGCGCGCGTCCAGCGCCAGTCCGCAGGCCCGCGCCGCCGGGCCGGTCAGGCCCAGTTCCCGCGCTGTGGCCGTTGTGAGCGCGCCCGTGCCGGTGAGGCGATCCAGCACGCTCTGGCTGTGCAGCATGACGTCCACGGCCCCGCGCGCGTCGCGTCCTGCCTCGCGTACGCGGGCCAGCAGGTCGGCGCACTGCTCCGGGTCAAGGTCGTGGCCCGAGCCGCCGGGCCGCAGCAGGCCCCGGCCAAAGCGGTTGCCGCAGAGGCTGGCCGTAAGGTTGAGAAAATCGCCGCGGATGCGGCCATTCCAGGAGGACGTGGGCAGAAAGCCCGTATCGCCGGCAATGGCCCCCAGGTCACCCACATGGTTGGCGAGCCGTTCCAGTTCCAGCCCTATGCGCCGCAGGCGCTGGGCGCGCGGGGCCGCTACGCTGCCCGCCAGGCGTTCCAGCAGCACGCAGTGGGCCGTGGCGTGCCCCACGCTGGTGTCTCCTGCCGCGCACTCCAGCAGCGGCAGACGGCAGTGCGGCGGCCCCTCCAGCACGAGACGCTCCAGGCCCCGGTGTTGGTAGCCCAAGGCGATTTCCAGATGCAGCACGTTTTCGCCGTAACACTGAAAACGGAAGTGCCCTGGCTCGATGACCCCGGCGTGCACCGGCCCCACGGCCACCTCATGGATTTCTTCGCCCTTCACCCGAAAAAAGGGATAAGGGGCTGCAGCGGGCGTGGCCTGCGCCGCACAGGGGCCGCCTTCCCTCTGGGTGCGGGCTGCGGCTTCCGCCGCGTCGGGGATGCGGCGCACGGGCTTGAGCCAGGGGTGCCCCAGGGGCTCCACGCCCCACTGTTCCCAGATTTCGCGCTCAAAGAGCTGGGCTTGCGGACAGACGGACGCGAGGGAAGGAAAACTGCGCAGGGGCGGGGTGCGCAGGGCCTCCAGATAGTGTGAACTGTCCTGCGCCAGTACACAGCACAGGGTGACTTCTTCGGGTTTGTCCCTGGGGGCGTCCGCATCCGGCAGGCCGCACAGGACCAGCAGCCGCCAGCCTTCGGCCAGACGACGACGCACAGTATCGCCCAGCTCCTCTACGGAAACCGGCGGCATGCCTTTCAGGGGCACGGTATCGCGGTAGTCAAACAACATTTATTTTCTCACTTGGGCAGATTACCGTTGAGAATATGCCTTCTCAATGTTTACGGCACGCTCGTTCCGGCGCTTACCCGCACAAATACATAGCGGTACTGTCTTTATCCGTAGCTGGCGCTGCTGTCTGTGCCCGCAACTTCCTTCGTCGTGATGGGTCAAGCTCCTTCGCCGCAACGGCTGCAACTGCGCCTGCGCCCTTATCCGCCGATGAGCGCGGCGGCTCGGGTCAGAAAATTCCACAGCCCGTTGGGAATCCACAGGCCCAGGGTCAGCACGGCCAGCCCCAGCGCCAGAGGCGGCAGCACGCTGCAGGGCGCTTCCCGGCGCAGGGCGGGCATATCTGTGGGCCGGTTGCCCTGCACCATGCGCAGCACAGAAACGGAAAGCCCCACAAAAATGACGGCCAGCAAGATCAGATAGGCGGCGGCCAGCCAGGGTTGCTCCGCAGCCAGCATGCCCTTGAAGATGAGCAACTCGCTGACGAACAGCCCAAAGGGCGGCGAACCGGCTACGGCCAGGAAACCTGCGGTCCACAGTGCGGCGGTGACGGGCATGGTCCAGCGCATGCCGCGCACGTCGTAGCTGGAATAGGTGTGGTAGCGGGCCAGAATGTTGCCGGAAAGCAAAAAGAGCATGCACTTGACCAGAGAATGGCAGACCGCATGCAGCATGGCTCCGGAAACGGCCAGTCCCCCCACGCCCACGCCCAGGGCCAGAATGCCCATGTGCTCCACGCTGGAATAGGCCAGCATGCGTTTGTAGTGCCCCTGGCCTACAATAAAGATGGCGGCCGTGGCCAGCGAAAGCAGGCCCAGGACCGTGAGCATGCCGCTGGAAATCCCGCCCAGACCGGCGGCCAGCATGATCTGGTGGCCGCGCAGCATGCCCAGCATGGCGCAGTTGAGCAGCGCTCCGGAAAGCAGGGCGGAAACCAACGAGGGGGCCTGACTGTGCGCGTCGGGCAGCCAGTTGTGCAGGGGGGCAAGGCCCATTTTGGCCCCATAGCCCACCAGCAAAAAGACAAAGGCCGCCTTGAGCCAGGTGGGCTCCGCCAGGGCGGCGTTGCGCACAAACCAGCCCACCTGGTCCATGCCCTCGGCGCCCTGCGTCGTGCCCTGCGCGCCGTGAAAAGCCACGGCCAGCAGGATGTTGCCCAGCAGGGCCAGGGCAATGCCCACGGAGCAGATGATCAGGTACTTCCAGGTGGCTTCCAGCGAGCTTTTATGCCGGTGGAAATAGATCAGCGGCGCGCTGGAAAGGGTGGTGGCCTCAATGCCCACCCACTGCGCGCCCATGTGCGGCGTGACGGTCACCAAGGTCATGGCCGCCAGAAAAAAACACAGACAGGCGGTAAAGCGGCGTTCGGGCGCATTGGTAAAGTGACCGTGGTCCAGGATGTTGGTGTGTTCGCCGATGCGTTCTTCGTCGCGCAGATAGTGCACGGCGTAGACTGACGCCGCCAGAAACAGCAGACTGGCCAGGCTCAGGAACAGCGTGCCCAGCGGATCCGGGGCCAGCAGGCCGCCCAGGGCCGTGGGCTTTTCGCCCCGCGCCACGGCCGCAGCCACGGAGCCGGTCAGCACGGTGTGGCCCAGGGCCGTAAGGGGCAGGCCCAGACGGCAGACAACGGCGCGGCCCCAGAGCAGCATGAGGCAGCCCATGACCAGGGGGAGAAAAAGCAGTGCCGTCAGCATGGGCGCGTCCCGCAGAAGCAAAGGTGGGCCCCGTGGGGGGCGTGTGGTCTGTTCATGCCGTATGCCTTGCGCGTGCGGCGCCGGATCCGGAACGCTGCGCGCTTGAAATGATCAATAAAGGTGTCGGTTGCCCGGAGGCCAGCCCCCGCTGCCCGTTCTTTTGCTGCAGCCAACGCTCGCCGCCGGTCTGCCGCAGGGCAAACTTTCAGGGGCTGCCCCCTTCCGGCAAGGGCCACGCGCGCGCGGCGGCTAGTCCCGCAGACTGCGGAAGCCCGCCACGTCGATGGAGGCGAAGGAATCGCTGATGTGGTTGATGGCTATGCCCATGACAAACACGGCCACAAACACGTCCAGCAGCAGGGCCAGTTCAAACCACACCGTGCCCGCGGTCATGAGGGGCACGCCCAGCAAAAAAATGCCGTTTTCCGCCACCAGATAGCCAATAACCTGGGTAATGGCTTTGATGCGGCCCACAATAAGGATGAGCCCGCAGAACACTGTGGTCAGGCCGGCCGGCAGGAGCATGGGCGGAAACAGGCCCTGCGGCATGACAAGTTTGCCGTCCAGCCAGATGGCAAAGGCCAGCCCGGCCATGCCCGCCAGTACGCAGAGGCCCACGCGGCGGGCCGGACAAATCAGCGCGGCGGCGGGCAGGCGGCTTTGGGTGCGCCAGAGCAGGCCGGGCAGCAGCGCGCCCTTGATGAGCAGCACGGCCCCGGCCAGCAGGCTGTGGTCCAGACTCAGCAACAGGGCGGCCAGCAACAGTCCCTGCAGGGCCGTCAGGCGCGTCATGCCCGCCACGCGCCGCGTGCCCAGCATGAGAAAGTTGCTGAGCACCAATAGAAAAAGGCAGGATTGCAGCAGCGTGTCCATGTTCACCTCGCCTGAATCAGGATAAGGGCCAGAGCGGCCATGACCGCCGCGCCGCCCAGCAGCCAGGGCACCCGTTCCATGCGCAGGCGGGCCATGACCGATTCTACCACGCCCACGATCACGGCCAGCAGCAGCACGGTGACGAGCCGCAGCCCGGCTTGTTGCCAGGCGGGCAGGGCAGGGATGAGCAGGCCCGCCGTCAGGGCGGCGAAAAACCAGAGCTTGAGGGCTGATCCGTAGAGGATGCAGGCCAGGTTGGGGCCGGAGTGGTCCAGCACCATGACTTCATGGATCATGGTCAGTTCCAGATGGGTGTTGGGGTCGTCCACCGGGATGCGGCAGTTCTCCACCAGCAGCAGGATGAAAAAGATGGCGGGCAACAGGAGCAGGGCTCCGTTGCCCCGGAGCCACGCGCTGGTGGTCTGCCCGCCGAACATGGCGGAGAGGGTAAAGGCCGTGTCCGTACCCCGGCCCAGGTCCAGACAAAGGCTGGTAAGGGCCATGAAGGCCAGAAACAGGACCGGTTCCGCTAAAGCGGAAAAGGTGGCTTCGCGGCTGGCGCCCATGCCCTCGAAGGCCGAGCCCGTGTCCAGGGCCGCCAGCATGAGGGCAAAGCGCCCCATGCCCAGCAGGTAGGCCGCCAGCAGCACGTCGCCCGTAAAGGCCAAGGGCGAGACCGCACCGCCCAGGGGCAGCAGGGCCAGAGCGCAGAGCGCGCCGGCCAGGCCAATGGCGGGTGCGGCGGCAAAAATCCAGGTGGTGGTGCGGCTGCGCGCCTCGCCCTTGCCCAGCAGTTTGGCCAGGTCGTAGTAGGTCTGCAGCAGGGGTTTGCCGTGGCGTCCGGCAAAGACGGCTTTGACCCGGTTGATGATGCCGGGCAGGAGCGGGGCCAGCAGCAGGGCCAGTGCAAACTGAAACAGATAGACTGCGGCGTTGTTCATGAACGCAGCCCCCAGACCAGCAGGGCCACCAGGGTGGCCAGAATATAAAGGATATAGAGGTGGATCTTGCCGTGCTGGATGACCTTGCAGGCATTGCACAGGCTTTCCACAGCTGTGAACAGAGGGGTGAACAGTCCGCTGCGCAGGCGGTCCGGCGCGCTGACATACAGCTCGCCCGTCTGTGGGAACAGGCCGGAATCCATCTCCAGGCGGGTTTTCAGGCCCATGACCGGAGCAAAAATTTTGGCCGTGGGTTCGGAAAAGCCCGCGTCGGTGTACTGGATGCGCGGCGATGCCCCCTGAAAGCCGCAGCCCCAGGTGGGCACGGCCTGCACCGGGCGTTTTTTGAGCAGCAAACGCCGCGCCAGCAACAGGAGCAGCGTCAGGGCCAGACCCGCGCCGCCCACCTGGGCCACGGCCGTCATACTCAAACGGGCCTGGGTCAGCCCGGCGCGGCCCGCATCCGCCAGGGACGCGGGCAGGGGCAGGGCGCTCTGGGCGGCTGCGGCGGCCAGGTCAAACAGCCACGGTCCGGCCAGTCCGCCGCCGAGGCAGAGCGCGGCGGGCAGGGCCAGGGGCCAGAGCGTCCGCCAGGAACACGGGTGGGCCGTGGCCGCAAAGGGCGAACGCGGCTCACCGAGAAAGGTGATGCCGTAAGCCTTGGCGTAGAGGGCCGCCGCCAGGCCGCTGATGGCCGCCAGTCCGGCCAGGGCCAGCAGCAGGCCCATCTGGCGTTCCACGCCCGACAGGGTGGGGGCGTCCAGCAGGGCCAGGGCCAGAGCTAATTCGCCCGTAAAGCCGTTCAGGGGCGGCAGGCAGGCAATGGCGGCCGCGCCTACGGCAAAAAAGGCCCCCAGCAACGGCAGCCGCCGTTGCAGACCGCCCAACAGGGGCATGCGCACCGTGCCCGTGGCGTGCAGCACTTCGCCCGCGCAGAGAAACAGCAGGCCCTTGAAGGCCGCGTGGTTGCACATGTGCAGCAGCGCGCCGCCGAAGCCCAGGACGGCGATCCAGGCATTGCCGTTGGCCTGTCCCACCAGCCCCGCGCCCAGGCCCAGGACCATGAGGCCTATGTTCTCCACGCTGGAATAGGCCAGCAGGCGCTTCAGGTTGCTTTGCGCGGCGGCCTTGAGAATGCCCATAAGCCCGGTGGAAAGGCCCAGCAGCAGCAGGGCCCAGCCCCACCATTCCGGAGCCGCGCCCGCCGGGGCCAGCAGGCCGAGCGTGCGGGTCAGGCCGTACAGTCCGGCGTTGATCATGGCCCCGGAAAGCAGGGCGGAAACGTGGCTCGGCGCGGCGGGGTGGGCTTCGGGCAGCCAGACGTGCAGGGGCGCAAGCCCGGCCTTGGCCCCGAAGCCGAGGACGGCCAGGATGAAGAGGGCCGTAAGCGTGCCCGTGCCGGTCGTGCCCAGCGTCAGGGGCAGCGCGCCGCCCGGCAGCAGGGTGGTTGCGCCCGTGGTCTGCCAGAGCAGGACGAAAAAGGCCAGCAGAGCCACGGCCCCCAGGTGGGCCGCCACCAGGTAGATCCAGGAGGCGTCGCGCACCCGGCTGTCGCCATCGTTGAAATCAATGAGAAAAAAGGGCGCGAGGGACATGATTTCCCACGAGGGCAAAAAAAGCACGGCGTCGCGTGCGGTCATGACCAGGGCCAGGCCCAGCAGCAGCAAGAGGAAGAAAAACCAGTGTGCGCCCAGGTTGTGACGTCTGGGATTCTCATGCCGCAGGGCCAGACCGCCGGCAACGGCGCAGACCATGCCCAGGCCGAAGACCGGCAGCAGGAACAGGCGGCTCAGGGCGTCCAGCCCCAGGTCGCACGCGCCCACGGGCAGCCCCATGGGCAGGCGCACGGCAAGGACGGAGCTCCACGGCCCGACAGCCACGGCGTAAAGCCCTGTAAGGCAGGCGGCGACGGCCCCGTATGGGCCCACCAGGTTGGCCGCGCGGCCAACGGCCCTGGAAGGACGGCACACGGCCAGCAAGGCGCAGAGGGCTGCGGCGGCCACAAGAATGCAGAGAGCCAGAATGAAAAGAAACATGTGGCGTGCGCCTAGGCTGCCGCGCGTCCCGGCCGCATCCGGAAGTGCGGGCGCGCGTCAGGACACGCCGGACCGTTCACGGCCGGAGCGTGTGTATGTGTGGACATGGTTCCCCCTCCCCAGACAGGCGTGGCCGCCCAAGGCAACCACAAAGCGGAGGCAGCATAGCCCTTATGTTCGGGCAAAGCAATGGCGGGAGGGCAGATAATTGCTGTGGTGCGGGGCGGGGGAGGCGTTCGGCCTGCCGCGCATATGGTTCGCTGCAGCGGAGGCCCGTCGGCGCTACAGGCCGTCCGGGAGCTTGGAGCGCATCATCTCTCTGCGGTCGAATTTTTGGCCGTCCGCCATAAACGTGCCGTCGCCCACGGCGTGGAGGGTGCGCTTTTCGTGGCGGGAGGCATCCAGATAGGCGGCAATGCCTTGCAGAATAAGGATATTGTGCTCTTCCAGCACGGCAGTGACACGGCATTCAATGTTGGCCAGGCACTCTTTAATCAAGGGGGCGCGCACCTGCGCAGCGGGCAGGGCGGTGAGCCCGAAGCGGGCAAACTTGTCCGTATTCCGCCCGGAGCAGGTGCCGATGCCCACCGCCGTGTTGAGCCGGTCCACGGTGGGGATGGCCAGCACGCATTGGCGGGTGGTGATGAGCGCCGCGTAGGAGTAGTTCCACGGGCCCGTGGCTATGGCGAAGCCGGCCGCGAAATCCAGAACCATGGTCCAGGTGATGGTCATGACGTTGTTTTTGCGGCCGTCGTAGGTGGTGACCAGGACGACCGGCCCCGGTTCCAGCAGCGTAAAGGCTTTGTGGAGCGGAAAAGGCTGCATGCGCGCCCTCCCGGATTTGCCGTGCCGTGTGTTGCGGCGCGAATCTGAAAAGAGCCTAGAGCAGTTAGCGAATGAAATGAGCTAACTGCTCTGCAAGAATTTTCTTGAAAATCCTTGCCACGAAATGCGAGAAGGCAGGCTTTTGCCTGCCGTAAGCGAGCATTTCAAGTGTTAAATATTCTAGCAGCCCGGCGGCAAGAGTTCAATGCGCGGCGAGGGGCGGGCGGCTGTGCCCGCAGGCGGCAGGGGGCCATATCCGTTTTGCCGCAAAGAAAAAGGGAGCGCCCAAGACCCCGGAGCACCTTGGGGTGCGCGGGGTCTTGGGCGTGTTTGCGTATTTTCTTGGGGAAAAGCGTTTGGCAAGTTTTTTGCGTTATTTTGTTATGCGGCGGCTGCGGCCTTGACGTCGCTCCTGTGGAAGAAAATGGCGATTATGGCCGCCATGATGTTGGAGCAGCACAGAAAGCCAAAGGCCACGTTGTAGTTCTGCACGCCGTCGGCAGCGGTGGTGATGAGCATGCCCACGACGATGGGGGCCAGGAAACCCGCCAGTTGCCCGGCGGTATTCACTATGCCCATGGCCCGGCCCGCAATTTCTTTGGGCACTTCCATCATGGGCAGGCTGAAGACCGAAGCCACGCAGCAGAAGCAGAAGTAGCCCGCAATGATATTGAAGGTCATGAGGGCGGTCACGCTTTCAGCCGTGAACATAAGGTAGAGAAACAGGGCCATGCACAACTGGGTGACGACGACATAGTGGAAGCGGTACTTTTTCAGCGCGCCGTCCATGAGGTAGCCGGAAACAATGGCGCCGATGAAGCCGGCGAAAAAAGGCAGAGAAGCGGCTATGCCCATCTGGCCCATGGCCAGACCACGGCTTTTGACCAGGTAGGTGGGCAGCCAGGACATGTAGCCCCAAGCCACGGTATTGCTGAAAAAGAGCAGAAGAAAGGACTTCCAGACCACAGGCGTGGTCAGCACCTGAAGAAAGGTCAGGTTTTTCTGTTCCACGCCGCCGGTTGCGGGTTCGTTTTCCAGCTCCTTGAGCTCTTCGGCGCTGACGCCCTTCTTTTCCTGCGGATTGTCATACAGGGTGAACCAGATCCAGACGCAGAGCAGAAAGCCCGGAATGCTCAGGTAGTGGAAAACGGCCCGCCAGCCCCAATAGGACATGATGGCCACCACAAAGAGGGGGGCCAGGGCGGGGCCCAGCGAGTTGGTGCTCATCATGATGGAATTGGCGCGTCCGCGCTCTGCGGCGGGCGTCCAGACGGCCAGGGACTTCCACGTGGCGGCGGGGCCGATGCCTTCGCCGATGCCGAAGCAGATGCGGATGATAATCAGGCCCAGCAGGCTGCCGGCATAGCCGGTAAACAGGGTGAAGAGAGACCACCAGGCAATGGCGAAGACAAGCACTTTGCGCGCGCCGAAGCGGTCGCTCAAGATGCCGCCGGGAATCTGGAACAAGGCATAGCCCGCGAAAAAGGCGCTCATGACCACGCCCATTTCACCGGCGGAAAGGTTAAATTCATCGGCAATGTAGGGTATGGCGGTGGACATGACCATACGGTCAAGATAGGAAACCAGCCAGACCATAAAAACCACAGACAGGGCCGTGTGCCTGTGCTTCCACGTAAACTTCATAGGGCCTCCCCCTCAGCTTGGTATGGGCCTGCCGTCGGCCCGCCCCATGTTTTTATCCGGCCGTTTCGGCAAGCCAGTCCAAAGCCACCTGCGCATACAGAGCCGCACCGTAAATCAGGCTTTCGTCATCCACATTGAAGGCCGGGTTGTGCCATGAGAATCTGATGCCTTTCTCCGGATTGCCGCTGCCAAACCAGACAAAGACGCCCGGCGTCTGGGCCATGTAGCAGGCAAAGTCCTCCCCGCCCATGCTGGGCGTGCAGGGCAGGATATTTTCTGCGCCGTAAACTTCCTTCATGGGGCCATTGCGCAGCCATTGGACGAGTTCCGGCGGGTTGTTCACATTGGGGACCAGTTCGTTGTAGTCAAAGTCGGCTTTGACGTTGTACGCGGCGGCAGTATGGTCAATAATGCGCCGCAGGCGGTCCCCAAGCTCGTGGAAAAGCTCCAGATCAAAACAGCGCACCGTCCCCTGCATGGTCACGGTATCGGGAATGACGTTGGCCACTGTGCCGCCGTGTATGCTGCCGATGGTGACCACCACCGCTTCGGTTGGGCGCATTTCGCGGCTGACCACCGTCTGCAGGGACGACACAATGGCGGCCGCGGCCACCACCGGGTCATGGGCCAGGTGGGGCACGGCCCCGTGCCCGCCCTTGCCGTGCACTGTGATGGAAATGAAGGCCGTGCAGGCCATGATGGGGCCGGGGGAAACAAGGCCCTTGCCCGCCGGGTATTCGCAGATGTTGTGCTGCCCGAAGATGAAATCCACATGGGGATTTTCAAGCACGCCCTTTTTGACCATAAGGGGGCCGCCGGTAAAAATCTCCTCGGCAGGCTGAAAGATAAACTTCACCGTGCCGGCCAGGTCGTTTTTGCGGGCGGCCAGCAGGCGGGCCGCGCCGAGCAGGGCGGCCATATGGCTGTCGTGGCCGCAGGCGTGCATGACGCCGGGATTTTCAGAAGCAAAAGGAACGCCGCTTTTTTCTTCAATGGGCAGGGCGTCGATGTCGGCCCGCAGGGCCACGCACTTGCCGGGCCTGGCGCCGCGCAGCAGCCCCACCACGCCGGTTTCGCCGCCCCAGTCCACTATTTCGACGCCCATGGCGGCCAGTTCTTTTTTCAGATAGTCCGTGGTCCAGAATTCCTTGAGGCTCAGTTCGGGGTGCCGGTGCAGGGTTTCACGCCACGTTGACAGTTGCTCCCTGATGGCCTCGGCTTCGCTGCGCATATGGTGCATGTTCTTCTCCTTTACTGGAGACAGTTCCATCCGGGCAGGGGGGGAACTGCCGGCAGCGCGCTGTACTGATAAAACGGCGTGATTATATACCACGCAAAAACGGATGACAATTGCCAATCCGCTTATTTTTTTGAATAAATAATAAGAAAACAAATTGTGGCGCGCAAAAAGCCCTGCGCCGCAGCCGGAACCATTGGCGGCCGCGGGGAGCAGTCCTGTTGAAGCCCCTTGCGTGCAGGAGAAATGCGTCTTATGTACCTGCCGCTTTACAAGGCCCTGTCTGCCGCTAAAACGGGGCGGGGGCAGCGCGCATGCGGATTTTGCCTGCCATAACGCAATAACCGCGAAGCGCAATCGCCATAAGAGCCATATGGCTTCAGCGCCGTTGTGGTATAGGGAAAGGATCGCGGGCGCCCCTCCGGCTTCAGGCAGAAGTTTGGGGGGCGTGCATTCCGGCGCTGCGGTTCGTCCGTTTTGGCACAGGATCCCGCATCTCCAAGAATACGCCGTAGGGCGTGAGAGGCACTGCCATGTGGCTCAAAACCAGACACGAATTCCCCCGGAAAGTAAAAAAACAGCAATACGCGGCTATGTCGGTATTTTTTTTAGTCGGTTTTTTCTATGCCGCCTGGGCCCCGCTTATTCCCTATGCCAGTGACAGGCTTTTTCTTGATGAGGCCTCATTAAGCATTATGCTCCTGTGCTTTGGGCTGGGGTCGATCATAACCATGCCCATTACCGGAGTGCTTGCCGGCAGGTTCAGTTGTCACAGGGTCATACTGGTTGCATCGGCGCTGCTGGCGGCAAGTTTTCCTCTGCTGGCCATTTTGGACCACTTTATCCTTATGTGCGTTGTGCTTCTGCTGTTCGGGGGCTGTGTGGGCGCTGTGGACGTGGCCGCAAACATTCAGGCCAGCATAGTCCAGAAAAAAAGCCATGTTGTGATGATGCCTGTTTTCCACGCATTTTACAGCATCGGCAGCCTGACTGGCTCCGGCTATCTGATTTTTCTGCTTTGGATCGGGCTTCCGGTAAGCTGGGCGGCTTTTTCATGCGTCCTGTTTATTGCCGCGCCGCTGCTGCTTTTTTCACACTCTTTCCTGCACCACATCCCCACCAGAGAAGAGCGGAAAACCGCGGTTTTTCCAAGAGGGATTGTTATCGTCCTGGGATTGATGTGCTTTATTGTTTACCTGGCGGAAGGAGTAATAGCCAACTGGAGCGCCTTGTACATGTTGCAGTATAAGGGCTTTGAAAAGTCGTATGCCGCTCTCGGCTACAGTGTGTTTGTTGCCGCTGTCGCCCTGGGCAGATTGTCCGGCGAAGGGCTGATCCGCACCCTGGGGGGTATCGGCAGGGCGGTGTTTATCGGCAGCGTCACCGCTGTGGGCGGCATGCTTTTGTTTATGGAAATTCTTCCGGGTTTCTGGGCAATGGCCGGCTATTTCCTTTTGGGATTTGGCGTGTCCAACATTGTGCCGATTATTTTTATTGCGGCCGGCAGCCAGCACAGGGTGCCCCTCAATGCCGCCATAGCCGCGGTCACCACTATAGGCTATTCCGGAACTGTGCTGGGCCCCGTTATTATCGGCCTTATCGCCCACGGCAGCTCCCTGCAAACGGCTTTTTGGTTCAATATCACGCTGTTGGTTCTTCTGGCCGGCATTGCAAGGGTTGTGTTTCGCCCCGTGTATGGCCTGGTCGGCCCGACAGGGAAATAAGGCGGGGCTACTGCGTTTTCCGAGAAAATGCACCCGCCTGCGCCAAGGGCTGCGCGTCCGGTTTTATCGGGGCAATTCCAGTCGCAGGCGCACAGGGGCTCTTCGCTGCGGCCCCCGCCAGCGTGCAGGACGCCCCTGGCGGAGTTATGGCGTTGTCCTGGTACTGCGCGCAGAATAGACGCTGACGCAAATTGTGGCCAGAAAAAAGGCCGCTGCCGCATAGCCTGTCGTGTGCAGGCCAAGAGTGTTAAACACAAAGCTGCCGATGAAGGCCCCGCCGCCAATGCCCACATTAAAAATGCCCGAATAGATGGACGTGGCGATGTCTGCGGAATGTGCTGCTATTTCAAGAATCTTGCTCTGAAACAAAAGCCCAAGCACAGCCATGCTTCCCCCCCAGAGGATGCATATGGGCACGATGGCCGCCAGATGCGCTATGGAGATATTGAGCGCCAGAAGGCAAAGAAAGATAGCCACTGACGGCAGAATAAACACCAGTTTGGTCTTCATGGCCGCCAGCCGCGTGGCGAACAGGCTGCCGCAAATGCCGGAAAGCCCCATCAGCAACAAAAACAGCGGCACGGCCTGGCCGGAGAAGCCGCCAATCTGGATCAGCAGAGGCGCAAGATAGGTATAGGCAAGAAAATAGCCCGTCACCGCCAGCAGGGTTTGCAGGTAAAGGAGTGCGAGCTCTTTGTTGCGAAACAAGCCGGGAACGCTTTTGAATGAGCCTGTATCTTTGGCGACAAGCGGCGGAAGCAGACGCCAGAGTATAAAGGCAATGCAGGCGGCCACAGCGCCAATAAGCAAAAAGGCCGCCCGCCAGCCAAAGTGCTGTCCGACAACGGTGCTGAGCGGAACCCCCATCACCGTGGCAAGCGAACTGCCTACGATGACAATGGCAAGGCCCCTGGCCTTCATCCCCTGCGGCGTAATGCGGACCACAATGGGGGTTGTTATGGACCAGAACACGGCGTGCGCATTGGCGATGCAAATGCGCGCGAGCATAAGGGTTGTGAAGTTGGGGGCCAGAGCGGAAAGCACATGCCCGGCTATGAACACGACAAACAGGCCAATAAGCAGCTTACGGCGCTCAACCCGTGCCGTAAGCGCGGTGAGCGGCAAGGAAAGCAGGGCCACGCTCCAGGCGTACATGGCGACCAGAAGCCCGGTAAAAGCCTCGGTTTCGCCAAGATCCTTGGCGATTTCCGGCAGCAGCCCAATGGGCAGAACCTCTGTGGTGACAAATATGAAGGCAGCCAGAGCCAGAGAAAAAACAGGCACCCAGAGGCGTCGGCCTTCCGGGGTTTTAATCGAAGTCATGATCTGATCCTTATCACGCGCAACAGTAATACCAGTGTCTCCCATACGCCTGCTTTCGGCGGAGCACAAGCCGGGCTGTTTGCGGCGGCACGGTTGGCGGGGGGGGGAACACCGGGCCCTGTCGGATCAAATCAAGACGGCCCCAACTCAAGGCTGCCTCATATAAAAATCGTGTTCTGCAGCCCGTGGTACAGGGGTGAGCCTTTTCGCACAGGGAAAGCGGCGGGGGCCTGGATTTTCGGCCCCCTGCCGCTTGTTTAGGAACGTTCTGTGGGCAGGGTCAGCGCACCAGCCCGGCCTTGACCGCAAAAGGATCCCAGGCCGGGTCTCGGTGCGCGTCGTACTCGGTGACCTGCTCCAGCCAGTCGCCCAAAAGCCGGCCATACAGACGGGAGATGACCGCCACGGTCATATCCATCCCGGCGGAGACGCCGGAAGAGCTCACCACCGTACCGTCATCCACCCACCGCGCCTGTTTGACCCAGTTCACCTTGGGGCCGGGCGCTGTAGAAGCCTTGAAGGCCATTTTGTTCGTTGTGGCCGGCCTGCCGTCCAGAATGCCCGCTGCAGCCAAAAGCGACGCGCCGTTGCACACGGACATGACGATCTTCGTCTTGGTCGCCTGGTCGCGCAGCCAATCCAGTGTTGCCGTGTCGCGAACCAAGGGCACTGCCCCGCTGCCGCCGGGCACCAGCAGATAGTCCAGCTTGGGCGAGTCGGCATAGCTGTAGTCGGCTACTGTTTTCGGCCCTTGGTTCGAGGGAATTTCTCCCCGCGTTGCCGCAATGGTTACCAGCCGTACACCCACACGCTTTTCTTCTCCACCCCAGAAACGGGCCGGGGCGTGCTTGAGGCTGCCCCACATTTCCATGGGGCCGTATGCGTCCAGCATTTCGAAGCCGGGGAAGAGGAGCACCCCGACAGTTATCTGCCGGGAGACGTGGCCTGGGTGGACTTCATACATGACCTGATCCTCTGGTTGGGGTGATGGCACTTGCGCCGGAACAGAGCGGGCGGATGCGAGCAGCATGAGCGCGAGCGCAAGGCACTGCAAAGAGATCTGTTTCATATGCCTATCCTAAGTGTTAACGCCATGTACCGGAACGGAATCTGCTCCGGTACTGGCCGGGGGTGATGCCAAAGCGGCGTGAAAATGTCAGGCGGAAGTGCTCGCCGGACTGGAAACCACACTCCCGGGCGATGGTTTTCAGTGCTTGCGTTGTTTCCTCCAGGCGTTTCACAGCTGCTTCAAGGCGAATATTTTCAATGAAATGGGCCGGAGTCTCGCCGGTTTCGCGTTTGAAGACCCTGGCGAAGTTGCGCGGGCTCATGGCCGCGTGTTTGGCTATGTCCTCATTGCGCAGCGGGCGCTGGTGGTTGTCGCGCAGCCATTGGATCGTCGAGGCCAGGGCGCCGCCCTCGTGGGTCTGCGCCAGCAGGGTTGTGCTGAACTGTGATTGCCCACCCGGACGCTTGAGGTAGAGCACCAGCACCCTGGCAACGTGCAGCGCCAAATCGCGGCCGCAGTCCTCCTCCAGCAGGGCTAATGCCAGATCAATGCCCGCCGTCACCCCGGCCGAGGTGTAGACGGAGCCGTCCTTCACATGCAGGGCGTCAGTCTGGACATCAATATTTGGAGAAAAGGCGCGGAGTTGCTCAAGCATGAGCCAGTGGGTGGTGGCCCGGCGGTTTTCCAGCAGCCCCGCGCGCGCCAGGATGAAGGCTCCGGTGCAGATGGAGCACACGCGCCGCACCAGAGGCGCAGCTTCGCGCAGCCAGTCCACCAGCGCCTGTGGCGCCTGCGTTGCCGCGGGGCCGCCAGCCACCAGCAAGGTATCAATGCCGCTGCACTGCCCCAATGCCGTATCCGTCAGCAGCCGCATGCCGGAGGCGGTCCGCACTACCGCGTCAGGGGTTTCGCCCGCGACCTGGATGCGGTAAAGTGGTTCTGTGCCGCCGGACTGCGCATGTAGGGCGTTGGCTGTGGAAAACACGCCCAGGGGCCCCGTGATGTCGAGGATTTCCGCTCCGTCATGGACAGCCATGACGACAAGGCGCGGGGCAGTTGGACCACAGGCGGTGGGGCGTTGTGCACATTTCATGGCCGTACCCTAGGCCAGGGCCCCCCGTGGCACAATGACATTGATAGTGATATTCCTGCCAATGTGGTCCCCAGTCTGCTTAGGGGGCAGGTGGACCACATCTAACCGCAACAATATTCTTTTCAGATCCAGGAGGTCATCGTGAAGATTTACGCCGTCAACGGTGGACCCAGAAAAAAACACAATACCGCAAAACTGTTGCAGGCTGCCCTTAGCGGCGCTGCCGCCGCGCCCTGCGCCGAGGCCGTGGAAACGGAGATGATTCACCTGTATGATCTGGATTTTCAGGGCTGTATGAGCTGTTTTGCCTGCAAGCGGCTGGGGGCAAAAAGCTATGGCCGTTGCGGCTTCAAGGACGCCCTTTCCCCTGTGCTGGAAAAACTTTCGCAGGCGGACGGCATCATTTTCGGCAGTCCCATTTACTTCGGCAACGTTACCGGCAAGCTGCGTTGCCTTCTGGAGCGGCTGCTGTTCGCCTATCTGGTGTACGACAAAGCCTACAGCACGTTGGCCCCCAAGCGCATGCCCACGGCCTTTTTGTATGACATGAACGTGAGCCGCGAGGAAATGGAGCAGTACGGCTATCGCAGCGGCCTTGAAAGAATGGAGATGTTTGTGGGGCGCATTTTCAGCCGGCCCGCAGTGCTGCACATCTGCAATACCTATCAGTTTGACGACTACAGCAAATACAGGGCCGAGCGGTTTTCAGAGCCGGAAAAAGCCGCCTGGCGCGACAGTCACTTTCCGCTGGATCTGGCGGAGGCCGGGCGCATGGGCGCGGCAATGGTCACGGGCGGCAGGCAGACGGTCTAACCTGATAAACAGGGGTATGCCCCTTGCTTTGCGGGAGATCCGTTTGACGTGGACATGTGTTGCTTGATACTATATAAAAAATATACAAATATATCCTTGACGAGGGTAGGAGCATGTCCGCAGCGCATTTGAATGGCATTCAAGAGGTCAAGAGTTCAATTCTCTTCAGCTCCACCATGTAGGTAATTAAAAACCCCGATCATCGCGAGATGGTCGGGGGTTTTTGCGTGGTTGGGACTTGTGATGGGAGTTGTCTTACCTGTTTGTGTCAAGCGGTTCCGCCAATTCATTATTCGAACGGGAGGGAGTTCTTTAATAATTTGTAAACTTAATCTCATGCGTTGTTCCATACATACTCAATATAAGCAATTTCAGCAGCTAGAAAGGCGTCTGTTGATTCATGAACCCCTTTAACTGGAAAAATTTTACCTTGATGCAAATCTAAAAATGCAAAATTTGTATTATCGGGGCAGCAATCTCCGAGAGTTTTTTGCAAAAGATGAGCTGCAATTTGTAATTTCCCTTTTGAAAGCGGCTCCTTATTCATGTGAAGTTTAATTACAATCATGTTCCCAGAATCCATCTGGAATGCTAGTTCTGGGTTAACTTTAATACCAATAACATTAGGCTTAAAATATCCTTTTGGAGGCGATATCCAAGACAAATTTTTATTTTTTTTCTTCCATGCAATTATATTTTTGCAGATTACTTCATAATTTCCCCATTTCTTTTTGTTTGCTGCTTGAATTTCTAGAGATACATCTTCAATGTTGCCTGAAGATTCGCATAGTTCAATAATTTTTTGACGTAATGGTTTATAATAATCCTTAGATGGGGAATATGCTCCCCTCGATTTGACATTTTGGATCTTCGAAAACTTTGTAACTCCAGCGCTTTGGACGATATTCATGAAATCCGTAAAAGTTATGTCAGCCATAACTGCTCCAATAATATTAGGGTATTAAGGAAATTCAAGATTAAGAATCACCAGCTTTTAATTAATTTTTACGCAAGATACAGAATCTTGACAAGGTAGTTTTTAAATAGGATGTTATAAAAAATAGGAATGGAGATTGTCATGAATATAAATTTTCAGGCATTTAAATGGAGATGTAACTGCTCGGCACTTCCAATGGAAAAGTTCTTGGCTGAAAATGCACTCCTAAATGGAATTAATCTCAACAACAGAATCCTTTATTATATTGAAGGAGATGATTTCTGGCGGGGTTTGGTGTTGACTGTTAAGAATATGAAAAAATTTACAAAAATTGTTAATTCAAGTGGTAAAATTCGGCTTGATATACATAAACTTGAAAAAAATGAGCACATTGCAGATTTTAATTTTTTTATAATTGACAAAAATACTGGTTGCGGAATGTATCAGCATTATCACAACTCATGCTCTTTAAATATTTTTAACGCTATTAATAAGGATAGATATTTAAAGATTAAAAATAAACTATATGAAGATGCTAAAATTCAATTAGAGAATGAGAATAAACCATTAAAGCAAATTAAGAATGATTTAAAAATTTTTAATGAAACTATTGAATGTAGTATAATTGAAAGAAATGGTAGTTTTGTCGAGAGAGTCGCATTGATGAAAAGCGCAAAAGAAGCAGAAATTGAATTCGAAATATTGGATACAACAAAAGATGAATTTGTCGCAATTATGCCTCATATGAGAAGACTTAAATATCAATTGTTTTTTAACAAAGAATCTCCAATGAATCTTTTAATCGAAGGGCTTACTCGGACATTTAAGGGGGCAAAACTGAAGAAAGCAAAGGTTGTTGGCATTGACGAACATGGAAACGATGCAGTGTATAAGCTTCTAAATGATTTTGATCGTTTTGGTTCTTTTGACTATGAAGCTATGGTTCCTGCATTAAGTCTAGATCAAGACAAAGTGAAAGAGTCAATAAATGAAAATTTAATTATATCAAAGCTTATTGAAGCTTATAACAGGGTTAAAACTATTCTAGTATGCTAAAAATTTTATATCGATACATAATATCAATAGCAATCCTAACGATTGGAATTATGCTTATTCCTACTTCCTGGTGTGATATTCACTACTTATTTAAATCCACTTTGCGAAGCACATTCTTTTCATCATTTTTAACTATGGGGAGTTTTACCCTATCCCTAATGACAATGTTTATGTTTTCATTGAAAGATAAGCTGTTTGACGATAAAAAATATGTTGAAGATATAGAAAAGACAAGCAAGGAATTAGGTCAAAAAATAAATAGGTATAATAGCCTAGTGATGATTTCGCAACTTTTTCTATTTTGTGTATTTTGTTGCTTTATTACTTCCCTTTTTCAAGTTTCCATAGGTCTAGTTGACAAAAAAGCGGCATCTGCATTGTGCATTGCGCTTGCGCTTTCAACAATTGGGTTAGCTTTATTTATCTTAATCAAAGTTTGGAAAAATCTTAAAATTTGGTTTAATATACTGAAGGATCAAGGAAATCAATAATACAAATTTTGCATTTTTAGATTTGCATCAAGGTAAAATTTTTCCAGTTAAAGGGGTTCATGAATCAACAGACGGTAATCCTCCCATTTTTAGGAGCACTTACAAGTAGAGCCTAAGACACCTGTGCGAGCTTCATGGCGGGAGTTATGCCGCCAATGCCCATGTTGGGGCGCTCGTTATTATAACTCCAGAGCCATTTGGTGGAAAAATCCTGTATTT
>NZ_SIXC01000009.1 GCF_004309735.1 Desulfovibrio legallii | reverse complement strand
TATATTTTTGACAAATTTCTTTGGTGACCATGGAGGAGAGGGTACACCCGAACCCATTCCGAACTCGGTAGTTAAGCTCTCCATCGCCGATGATACTGCATAACGTCATGTGGGAAAGTAGGCCGTCGCCAAAGATTGCTCATAAACGCCCCTCGCCGCTCAACAGCGCGAGGGGCGTTTGTTTTTGCGCGCTGTTCTCGTTGCGGTTGTGCGCTGCCCGCGCACTGACCGGCTGTCCTTGCCCGTAAGCCGCCACCCGGCAACGGCTAAAGGCGACGTCATGTGGGAAAGTAGGCTGCGTAAAAATCCCGGCCGCTACCGCAAAAAGAGTTTTTTATTGCCATATAGCGCGCCCTGGCCAGCCCTGGCCCGTGCCCAGAGCTCGGCATCGGAAAGCGAGGTCTGGATAAGCTCCACCGGAACGCCGGCATCGTTAATTACCGCGACCCAGTAGTCATCAATGGGTTCATAGGGACCGAGGATGACCTCTTCACCCGCAATGGCCGCGTGCAGGTCGCTGACAGCAAAGGCCACATGCGGCAGTGTGCGCAGCAGGGGGTGCAAGGGCGAATCCGCATCAAATCTGTGCCATTGAATTTTGAATTTCCCAGGATTGTCGGAAGTATACATGCCCGCCTGCGGGCTATAAAGTTCGTTGTCCCTGATTTCGTGGGTGGGAATGCCGGTGTGGTGAAAGGTATAGGTAATGCCGGGTTTCATTTGTCATTCTGCCTGGTTGTGTTAATAACAGATTCTTCGCCCACGCGCATGAGCCTTTGCCGCCGGAAAGCCGGATCGGGCGCAATGCCGGTGTGCGGCCCACGGAGGAAATGCCATCTGGACAAGGGGATTCTGCAACTTCCCCGGGGGCTCGGCAATGGGTGAAGTGGTCCCGGTTTATCCTGGCCGCACCAGGCATTTTGTTGGCGGTTTTCCCCGTATCAGACTGCTGTCACACTCGCTTGTTTGTGATAACGGTCCGGCAGAAATCTGTCTGGGCTGCCGTGTGGGCGGAGCCGGTTATAAACGTTGATCCCTTTGTCGGCGCCGCACGAGCTCCCGAGCCGGTTCACCAGCGTACAGACATGCGCATGCGCACTTGAGTGCGCGCCAACGTCGTTTGATTATTATGTTGTCCAGCTGCGACCACGACCAGCCATGGAGACTGCAACGCCCAGGGCCTTTCAAGTTTGAAATGCCTGGCGGTCGCGTAAGCAGACGCCCGTCGTGGAGGTGCAAGCACAATTTATTTTTGCGCTTAAGCGCCGGAACGAGCGTGCCATAAACTTTGAGACTACATATTTTTAAAGGTATTCGTCTTTACTAGAGCATTTAACGCTTGAAATGCTCGCTTACGGCAGGCAAAAGCCTGCCTTCTTGCATTTCGTGGCAAGGATTTTCAAGAAAATCCTTGCAGAGCAGTTAGCTCATTTCATTCGCTAACTGCTCTAGGCCTCTCCCAAGCGGGGAGAACACAGCTAAAAGCCCCTCCCTGCCGGAGAGTTCTGGCAGAAAGGGGCGTTAGCACAATCAGGAATAAAAATCCTGCAGCACTGTCGGTGCGGGCTTAATCAACCTTAAAGAAAGCCGCCGCGCCGCCGCCACACACGGGACAGGCGTCACAGGGCCCTTCGTGGGTGTAGCCGCAGATCTTGCAGACGTAGTAGTCCGTAGCAGGCAGGCCACCGGGGTTCTCCAGCGCCTTTTTGTACAGCTCTGCATGCACGCCTTCCACCTCATTGGCAAAGCCGAAGTACTTGGCAATGGCGTTCTGGCCTTCGTCTTTGGCTTCCTTCACCATTTCTGGGTACATCTGGGTAAATTCGTACGTTTCACCCTCAATGGCGGACTTGAGATTGGCGGCGGTGTCGCCGATTTTGCCGGCATTGCGCAGGTGGGCGTGTGCGTGAACCGTCTCGGCGGCCGCAGCGGCGCGGAAAAGTTTGGCTACCTGGGGCAGGCCTTCCTTGTCCGCCACCTGGGCGAAAGCCAGGTACTTGCGGTTGGCCTGCGATTCGCCCGCGAAAGCCGCCATGAGATTGTCCTGCGTCTTGCTCATTGTCTTCTCCTTATTTGCTTAAGGTTGCTATTGATTGAGAACGATTCCTATTTAACGAAGAATATTCCGTTTGTAAAGCGTTTTCAGTAAAAAATTTATCGGCAGCGCCATTGCCATAATTTGCTGGCCCCGCTACAAAAAGACATGCTTTGCACTGCTTCCCATTGTTTCCGGGCCTGGGCATGAGCGCCCCTCGCAGCCGGTATCCCGTGCCTGCGGCTGCGCCAGACGCGCCCCACTGCACCGAGCTTGTCATTCGCCGCAGCCGTTTTTTGGCTCAAAGCGCGCATACGTCGGGGCCGACTGCGGCGCGGGCCTTTGTGGAGGCGCTGCGACGTCGCCACACCGATGCAACCCACAATTGCTGGGCCTATGTGGCGGGCCCGCCGGGGCATACGGCGCAGATCGGTTCTTCGGACGACGGCGAGCCCCACGGCACGGCCGGACGGCCCATGCTGCAGGTTTTGCTGCACAGTCCTGTGGGCGAAATCTGTGTCGTGGTCAGCCGCTGGTTTGGTGGCGTAAAGCTGGGCACGGGCGGTCTGGTGCGCGCCTACCAGGACAGCGTGCGGCAAAACCTGGAAAGTCTGGTCCTATGTGAACGGGTACCGCAAATCCGGCTGATGGTGACCGTGGACTACGCTTGCCTGGACGCCCTGCGTCGTCTGCTGCCTGTCCATGAAGTAAGCATTGTGGACGAGGACTATGCCGTGGCGGCCAGCCTGACCCTGCGCTTGCCGGAGGAGCAGGAAAGCGCCTTCTGTGCCGCCCTGGCCGGTGTGAGCAACGGGGCGGCCATCTGCGTACGGACTGTGGATGCGGCCGACTGAACGCTTTTTCCCCGCCAAGACCTGCAGTCTCTTCCTGCCGGGCCACGACCGCCATAAACCTTGCGGCAGTACAAGACCCCTCAAAAAATACCGTTGCCGTGCAGCAACGCTGCAGCCTGCCCGTCAACATCACTATTGCGTGTTGCCCGGTGAGGAGCCCAGGCCTTTTGCAGAAAGCGTTGCGCGTGCCTTTGGTCAGCGCAACCGTGTGGAGTGCGGTGCAAACGCAACATAATGCGGAAGGAAGAACGGTTGGGGGGCGAGAGCGCCGCACGCGCTGCGCCCCCGGCTCCGTCCCTGGCTTTGTCCTGGGCTGCCTTGCACGAACGGCTCTGGGTGTGTGTCCTCACGCCCCCAGATAGGCGGCCTTGATTTCCGGCGTGGCGGCCAGTTCGGCGGCGGTACCCGAAGCCACAATAGAACCCGTGTCCAGCACATAGCCCCGGTCGGCCACCTGCAGGGCCAGGCGGGCGTTCTGTTCCACCACCACCACGGTGAGGCCCTCGCTGTTGAGCTTTTTGAGGGTGCGGAACATGTCGTACATGAGCAGGGGCGAGAGCCCCATGGAGGGTTCGTCCAGCAGCAGCACGGAGCAGCGGGTCATGAGGGCGCGGCCCACGGCCAGCATCTGCTGTTCACCGCCCGAAAGCGTGTCGCTGCGCTGGTGCATGCGTTCGCGCAGGCGGGGAAACAGCTCAAACACGCGCTCCATATCCTTCTGGATATCGTCGTCCTTGCGGGTCCAGGTGGCAAGTTTGAGGTTTTCGTTCACCGTAAGATTGCCGAAGATGTGGCGTCCTTCAGGCACCAGGTCCATGCGTAGATGGGCCACCACATGGTGCGGCTCGGTCTTGAGAATGGAAGCGCCGTTGAAGCGGATGTCGCCGTTGAGCACTGTGGGCGATTCCGGCGGCGGCAGGCGCATAATGGCCTTGAGCGTGGTGGATTTTCCCGCGCCGTTGGCGCCGATAAGGGTGACAATTTCGCCCTTTTCCACATGAAAAGAGATGCCGTGAAGGGCTTCGATCTTGCCATAGCCGGCGTACAGATTTTCAACTTCCAACAGCATTATACGTTCTCGTCGCCCAGGTAGGCTTTGATGACTTCGGGGTTGGACTGGATTTCCTGCGGCGTGCCCTGGGCGATGGTCTTGCCAAATTCCACCACCATAATGTCCTGACACAAGGACATGACTACCTTCATCTGGTGTTCGATCATCCAGATGGCGATTTTGAATTCGTCGTAAATCCAGCGGATGTGCTTGATGAGCCCGTCCACGTCGGCAGAGTTGAGCCCCGCGGCCGGTTCGTCCAGCAAAAGCAGCTTGGGGTCGGTGGAAAGGGCGCGGGCCAGCTCCACCCGGCGCTGCAGGCCGTAGGGCAGGTTTTTGGGACATTCCTGGGCCACGTCGGTCAGCTCCATTATTTCAAGTATTTTCGCTGCTTTGTGGCGCACGCGCTGTTCTTCGCGGCCATAGCGCGCGTTGTTGCTCCAGACGTCCAGCAGGTTGTAGCCCAGGCGGGAGTACTGTGAAACGCAGATGTTGTCTGTCACGGTCATGTCGTTCCAGAGGCGGATATTCTGGAAGGTGCGGGCCATACCCATGGCTGTGACCTGGTGGGGCTCCAGCTTGTGGTTGTAAACGTGGCCGTCAAAGACGATCTGCCCCTCGGTGGGGTGGTAGAAGCCCGAGGCCAGGTTGAAGACCGTGGTTTTGCCCGCGCCGTTGGGGCCGATAAGGCCCACCAGGGTGTGGTCTTCAATGGCGATGGAAAAATCCGTCAGCGCGATAAGCCCGCCGAAGCGTTGCGTGACTTCTTTCATTTCAAACAGTGCCAAGGTCAGCTCCCGCAATAGTTGTCAGTGCGATGGGGAAGGGGGCTAGTCCGCCTTGCCGATAGTCAGCAGGCGCTTCAGCCGGGGAAAGGCCTGCGTCAGCTCCCTGTTGCCCAGAAGGCCTTCGGGGCGGAACTGCATGAGCAGGATAAGGATGAGGGGGATGATGACCCACTTCCATTCCTGGCTGATGACGAAGGAGTCCGGAACAAAGGGCACATGCTGCAGAACGTCGCTCAGGGCCGGCAGGGCAAAGCGCAGCAGCTCGATGAGCAGCGTGAACATGATGGCCGCCAGCACCGAACCGGAAAGGGAGCCCATGCCGCCCAGATAGACCATGACCATGGCTTCCGTGGACTTCATGATGCCAAAGCTGTTGGCGTAGATGGAGCTGAAGAGGTGGGCGTAGAGCGCCCCGGCCACCCCGGCGATGCCGGCCGAAACCATAAAGGCCGTGAGCTTCACCTTCTTGGTGTTGACGCTCATAATTTCCGCAGCCACCTCGTTCTGACAGACAGCAGGGATGCCCTTGCCCAGGGTGCTGTTGACCAGCCGGTAAAGCAGCATGACGCTGGCCATGACCGAGAGCACAATCCAGATCATCATCCAGGGGATGTCGGCCACGCGCTCCATGGCGCGCACGGCCCCGCGCATGCCGGAAAGGCCCCGCGGGCCGCCCACGGCGTCTATATTGATGATCAGCGCAATGATAATATAGTTGGCTGCGATAGTGATGATGGCCAGGTAGTCGTCACGGGTTTTGAAGGAGGGCAGCGCCACCAGCAGACCAAACAGCGCGGCCACCAGGCCCGCCACAGCCAGGACGCCGGGAAAGAGCAGGGGGGCCAGTTCCGGCGGCAGCAGGGGCGCGCCGAGCAGCTTGTTTTTGGTAAAGAGCAGGATGGTCAAAAGCCCGCCCACATAGGCCCCCACGCACATGAAGCCCGCGTGCCCACAGGAAAATTCGCCCATATAGCCGTTGACCAGGTTGAGACTGGCGGCAAAAATGACGTTGAGGCCCATGAACTTGATGACTGAAAGCCAGTAGCCGTCAATCCAGGAAAAGTATTCGGCCAGCACCAGTAACGTGCCGCCCAGAAGGAAAATGAGGCAGTCGATCTTTTTCTGCCGCAGGGCGCGTTTGACGGCGTAACCGAAGCAGAGCACGGCAAGGATCAGAAGAGCCGCTTGTACAAACACTGTCAGCATCGGACGCTCCGGCTAGATTTTGGTCGTCTGCGGCATGCCGAAAATACCCGTGGGCCGCACCCACAGGATCAGCAGCAGAATGGTGAATGAAAACAAATCCATATAGGTGGAAGGCAAAAAGGCCACCACCATAATTTCCACAAAGGCCAGGAGGAAACCGCCCACAAAGGCCCCGCGGATGTCGCCTATGCCGCCCACCACGGCGGCGATAAAGGCCTTCCAGCCCAACATGGCCCCCATGTAGGGCTCCAGATTGGGGTAGCACATGGCAAAGAGCATGCCCCCCAAGCCCGCAATGCCCGATCCCAGTACAAAGGTCACCACAATGACGCTGTCCAGGGGGATGCCCATGAGCGGCAGGGCGAAGCGGTCCCAGGAAACGGCCCGCATGGCCATGCCCACCTTGGTGCGCGTGACCACGGTCTGCAGCAGTGCAAAGACCACAATGGCGGCCAGGATGACCCAGAGCTTGAGGTTGGTGACCACCAGGGGCCCGATGGAGTAGACGACCTTATCCACCAGATCGGGCAGCTTGCGCTTGGTGGCGCCCAGAAGGGCCAGGTTGCCGTTTTCCAGAATCAGACCGCACATGAGGGCCGTGATGACCACATACAGGCGGTGCGCCCCCTTGCGCCGCAGGGGCCGGTAGGCGATGCGCTCCAGAGTGACGCCCACCAGGGCCGTGAGCAGCATGGTCAGCACAATGGTCAGCCACAGGGTGACGGGCTTGGAGAGGCCTATGGCCGGTGAGAGCAGATAGGTGGCGACGAAGAAGGAAATATACGCGCCTACCATAAAGATGTCGCCGTGGGCGAAGTTGATGAGGCGCAGTACGCCGTACACCAGCGTGTAGCCCAAGGCGATGAGGGCATAAAAGCTGCCCCACTGCAGGGCGTTGAGCATTTGTTGCAGCAGAAAATCCATGGCATCCCCATTGGACTGGCGGTTGGAAGCGGCGGTGCGGCAGGGGGCCCCCGCCGTTGCAACGCAGCGCGGCCCGCCGGGGCGGGCCGCGCTTGAGTGCTGGCTGAAAGGTTATTTGGGGCAGACCGATTCCACAAAGGCAAAGGAGCCTTTGTCCGTTACGCGCACGATAACCGCGCACTTGATGGGGTCGCGGTTGGCGTCAAACTTCATGCTGCCGGTGATGCCGTCGAATTTGGCCATGTTGGCCATGTTGTCGCGGATGATCTTACGCTCTTTTTTCAGGTCCGGGTCAATCTTGCCGGCCTGCTGGATGGCGTTGAGCACGATATTAATGGAATCCCAGGTAAGGGCGGCCACATCGTCCGGCACATAGCCGTATTTAGCCTGGTATTTGTCGATAAATTCCTTGGTCTTGCCCGTAGCTCCTTCAGCCGTGTAGTGGGTGGAGAAGTACTGGCCCACACAGTCTTTGCCGCAGAGGTTAAAGAGCTCGGCCGAACCCCAGGCGTCGGAGCCCATGAAGGGGCCCTTGTAGCCCAGGTCACGAGCCTGCGGCACAATGAGGGCCGCGAAGCTGTAGTTCTCCGGCACAAAGATGAAATCGGGCTTGGCCGCGATGACCTTGGTGAGCTGGGCGGAAAAGTCCTGGTCCTTGGGGCCGTGGGATTCCATAGCCACCACAGAGCCCTTGCCGTGCACCTTTTCAAAGGCTTCCTTGAAGTTGTCGGCCAGGCCTTTGGAGTAGTCGTTGGAAACCTCAAAGACCACGGCGGCCTTTTTGGCCTTGAAGGTCTTGGAGGCAAAGTCCACGGCCACCGGAGCCTGGAAGGGATCAAGGAAGGCTCCGCGGAAGACCCAGGGGCGGTCTTTGGTGGCTTCCGGGTTGGTGGACCAGGGGGTGATCAGGGGCACTTCCTCGTCGTTGGCCACGCCGCCGGCGGGCACGGCCTGCCGGGAGGACTGCGGGCCCACAATGGCCAGCACCTTGTCACGCTCAATGAGCTTAAGGGTGACGTTGACGGCTGATTCGGGTTTGGATTCATTGTCTTCGTAAATGAAATCCAGGGGGTACTTCTTGTCGCCCACCTGCAGGCCGCCTTTGGCGTTGATTTCTTCCTTCAGCATTTCGGCGGCGTACTTGGAGCCCTCGCCCACCTTGGGGATTTCACCCGTGAGGGGGATGGGGAAACCGATTTTGATGGGCGCTTCTGCGGCAATGGCCGCATGCCCCACAAACAGGGACAGGGCGCAGGCAGTGGCAACTTGCAACAACTTCATGAAGGCCTCCCGATTGTTTTGACGGACACGGTATAAACAGTATTCCCTACCACAAGACAGCCTACAGCAAAAAGTATTCCGAACTAATAACTACGGAAAAAAATTAAAGAAATTGTCTGCCAGCCCTTACCAAAAAACACATTTTGGTAACTTCGCCTCAAGAAAGTCTACCGAAAAGTTGGAAATATGCCAGAAACAAGTGTCCTTTTCTTTTGTCATAAAGCGCAATGCAAGTCAATTTTTCTGGGGAGGAACTGGATGCGTTTCGGGTTTTTTTCTACGTACAGCGCAGCCCTGAAAGGCTTGGGCGGAGAGGATGCAGGCCCCTTGGGGCCGCCGGCGTGGCGGTTTGGGCCTGCGTGCCGGGGAAGGGCTGCGCAGAGCGCATCTGGCGGCTGTTCTGAAAAAATCCGGCTTCCGACTGGGGAGGCGGCAAAAAAATTTGGACCTGCCCCACAGCAACGCTTGTGGCGTATCTGTAGAGGGAAGAAGCGTAAAAAAGACGTCCCGCCACAGGCCGGGTAGGACGGCATGGGGCGGGACGTGGTGTTCTTCGGCACGCTTGTCTGAAACAAACGACATAAATGTCGATTTTAACAGAGCTGTACGGCCGGGAAAGGGCTGCTTTGTTATTTTATTGATTTATATCAACATAGTATAGAAGATATAATTCTTTACGGAACGGTAGTTTTTCTGAGCCCGCGGGGCTTCAACCCAGTTCCGCCCGCACTTGCCGCGCGGCGGCCACCATGTGCTGCAGGGCGGGCCAGGCTTCTTCCCAGCGGCGGGTCTTGAGCCCGCAATCCG
Organism: Desulfovibrio legallii; assembly: GCF_004309735.1. Classification (NCBI taxonomy): domain Bacteria; kingdom Pseudomonadati; phylum Thermodesulfobacteriota; class Desulfovibrionia; order Desulfovibrionales; family Desulfovibrionaceae; genus Desulfovibrio; species Desulfovibrio legallii. The sequence goes on along the minus strand of NZ_SIXC01000009.1, from coordinate 105,700 downwards.
GATTGCCCCAGAGCCGCTCTTTGGGGATGTGGCGCAGGGCAAGACGCAGCAGACCAGCTATTTCTTCCGTGTCTGGCACGCGCGGGCTGTGGATGTCGTACACGCCAGGGCCCACCTGGTTTCTGTAGTCGTAGCGGGCAAAGGCGTCCAGCAGTTCCATGCCGCTGCGGCTGGATTCGATGCTGATGACGTCCGCATCCATGCGGGCAATGGCCGGCAAAATGGCGTTGAACTCGCTGTAGCACATGTGACTGTGGATCTGGGTGGCCGGGGCCGCGCCGCACGAAGCCAGCAGAAAGGCGTCCACGGCCCATTGCAGGTAGACTGCGGCGTCGGCGCTGTTGCCGGGCATGCCTTCCCGCAAGGCGGCCTCGTCGATCTGGATGATTCGGATGCCCGCCGCCTCCAGGTCGGCCACCTCGTCGCGCAGGGCCAGGGCTATCTGGCGGCAGACCTGGTCACGGGGCAGGTCGTCGCGCACAAAACTCCAGCACAGAATGGTCACGGGGCCGGTGAGCATGCCCTTCATGGGCTTGCTGGTCAGGGACTGGGCGTAGGTGGACCAGCTCACAGTCATGGGAGCCTTGCGGTAGATGTCGCCGTAGATAACCGGCGGTTTAACGCAGCGGCTGCCGTAGCTCTGCACCCAGCCGTTCTGGGTAAAGCAGAAGCCCCCTAACTGTTGGCCGAAGTATTCCACCATGTCGTTGCGTTCCGCCTCGCCGTGCACCAGCACGTCCAGGCCCAGTTCTTCCTGTTTGCGGATGCAGTGGGCGATTTCGGCGCGGATGGCGGCCTCGTAAGCCTCTGGGTTTATTTCTCCCCGTTTCCAGGCCCGGCGCGTCTGGCGGATAGCGGCAGTCTGCGGAAAGGATCCGATGGTGGTGGTGGGCAGAAGGGGCAGCCTGAGCCAGGCCGCCTGCGCCGCGCGGCGTTCCGGTGCGGGCGCGGCCCGGCGCAGCATGTCCGGAGTCACGGCGGCGGCCCGTTCCCGCACGGCGGGCAATACGGCTTCGGGATGTGCCCGCCATTGCCGCAGCACGGCGGCGTTGGCCGCCAGCAGATCTGCGCCCCGGCCCAAGGCCACGGCTTTAAGCTCAGAAAGTTCCGTGCACTTCTGCACAGCAAAGGCCAGCCGGTCGCGCACCTGCGGGGGCAGAGCCGTTTCGTCCGTGGCGTCCACGGGGCAGTGCAGCAGTGAGCAGGAGGAGCCCAGCAGCACGCGCTCCGGTCCCAAGGCGCTTGCGACCCGTTCCAGCGGGGCGGCGGCGCGGGCGTAATCGGTCTTCCAGATGTTGCGGCCGTCCACCAGGCCTAGGGAGAGGGTCATGTTTTCGGGCAGGCCGGCCAGCACGGGTTCCAGCTGGCCGGGGCCGCGCGTCAGGTCCAGGTGCAGGGCGGCGCAGCCGCTGCCCAGGGCCAGGGGCAGGTGGCGGGTCAGGGGGCCGAAGTAGGTGGTCAGCAGGATTTTGTCCGGCGCGGCGGTGTTGAGTGCGGCGTAGGCGTTCTTGAAAAGATCGGCGGCGCGTGCGGGCAGAAGTTCCGTGCAGAGCACGGGTTCCTCCACCTGGATCAAGGGGCAGAGCGGGGCCAGTTGCCGCAGCAGCGCCGCATAGACGGGCAAAATGCGTTCCAGCAGGGCCCAGGGGTCCGTGCCCTGCCGTGCCTTGCCCAAAGCCAGCCAGGTAAAGGGGCCGATAAGGGCCGCCTTGGGCGTGAAACCCAGCGCGCGGGCCCGGCGCACGGATTCCAGCACGGGGTGCGCGCCCGGCGTCCAGGGGGTATCAGCTTCCAGTTCCGGGGTCAGGTAGTGGTAGTTGGTGTCAAACCACTTGGTCATTTCCAGAGCCGGAAGGTTGCGTCCCGCGTGGCCGCGCGCCAGGGCGAAGTAGCGGTCCAAGGGCGCGTCCTCCGCGCAGGGCGCAAAGCGGGCGGGCAGGGCGCCGAGCATGAGGGTCGTGTCCAGCATGCGGTCATAGAACGAAAAATCGCCGCAGACTACCATATCCAGCCCGGCGGCCTGCTGGATGCCCCAATGGCGGGCTTCCAGGTCGCGACGTACGGCGTCAAGGGCTGCGGCGTCCGACTGGCCTTGCCAGAAGGATTCCAGGGCGCGTTTGAGTTCACGCGCTTTGCCGATGGAGGGAAAACCGAGGATGTGGGTTCGCATGGAAGATCCTTTCAGACTTGCGGCGGGGGCCGTGCGGCCCACGCGGCGGTGAAAGGCAGTCCACGTCACGCAGACCCGCGAAAAACCCTTTTCGCGGGTGGGGGCTCGTGCCTGTACGCGAGACAGTGCTGCCGCGCCGCCGGGGCGCGACAAGCCCAGGCGGCCATGTGACAAGGCGTCTCCTGGCTTCCGGCCCCGGCGCACGGCATTTGGCCGTGCGCATTCCGCGCGGGTGACGCCGAGGGCGCCGCGTGCGCGGAAGCGTCGCTCCTTCCCGCCGGCAGGCAGCAGTGGCGCGGCGCGGGGTGTGCCGGTTACAGTGGCGCGCCCGCAACGGATTTGCACCGTTTTCCGTTTCTTATCACAATATCCGGATAAATTGATATAGTTTTGGCGCGCTGTTGTCAAGCGTGATCTGCCCCGACGCAGCGTTTGTCCGGGGCGGCGAGAGCAGTTAGCGAATGAAATGAGCTAACTGCTCTGCAAGGATTTTCTTGAAAATCCTTGCCACGAAATGCGAGAAGGCTGGCTTTTGCCTGCCGTAAGCGAGCATTTCAAGTGTTAAATGCTCTAGCTGGGGTCGCAGAATCGGGCGGGGTTTTGGCAGGGGCTGCGCGTGGGCGCTGCCGGTTGGCCCTCGTGGGGCGAGTCCGACTCTGGCAAAGGCGTCAGTCCTGCCGGGTCAGGTGGTAGACTTTGGGCACCATGTACATGAGGCTCATGAGCCGGCGGGCGGGTTCGTAGCGGGTGGCCACCACCACCGTGCCCAGGTTCCAGAGCTGGGCGTCCTCCCCTTCGCTGGCCGAGGGCTGTCCCATGCGTTGGCTGACCATGCTGACAATCTGTCTGGCGGTTTTTTTGTTGGGGGCCAGGTAGTCCAGCTCCAGAAAACCCAGGGGGGCCGGGTCGCCGGGGCCGTAGCATACGGCCAGCTGCGACGCGCCGGGGGCCACCCGTTCGGCGGCGTAGATATCGCAGATATGGGCGTCGTCTTCGCGTTTGGGTGTTGCGCCCGCGCGGCGCAGGGCGTCGCGTACGGTCGGGCGGTCTGTGGCGTCCAGGCGCAGGCCAAAAAGTACGGCGGCCGGGCGCGCAGGCTCTTCAGCGGCCATTTCCTCCAGGGCGCGCACGGCCCCGGCCTCGCCCTGCATGGCTGCGGCGTAGAGCAGGAGGGTGGCCCGCATACGGTTTTGGGGCACCCCCAGCCCCGCGCGATAGAACTGACCGAGTCGGGAAAGGGCCTCGGTCTGCTGCTGGGCCGCCGCCCGGCTGTACCAGGCTGCGGCAGCCTTGAGGTCTTTGGGCACGCCGCGTCCCAGTTCGTAAAGCATGCCCAGATTGTACTGGGCCACGGGCTGGCCCTTGCGGGCGGCCAGGTCAAACCAGCGGGCGGCTTCTTCGGGATTGGCGGGAATGCCCCGCCCCTGTTCCAGCACGCGACCGTAGTTGCTCATGCCTGCGGGATCGCCGGTTTTGGCGGACTGCGCAAACCAGTGCAGGGCGCGGCCTGTATCCGGTTCCACTCCCTGTCCCTGATCGTAGAGGACGCCAAGATTGTTCATGGCCAGACCGTCGCCGGCGGCGGCCAGATTTTCCCAGATGCGGCGGGCCGTGGCGTAGTCGCCTTCGGCATAGGCCTGTACGGCCTTTTGGGCTGGGGTGGCGGGGGCCTCTTTGGGTTCTTTGACCTGAGCGCCCGCGCCCACGGCTCCCGCTGTGCCCGCGGCGGCAGCGGCGGCTTTGTTCTGCTTTCGTCCCTGGGAGCGCTTTTTGGTGCCCTTGGGTCTTGTGGGCTGGGTCGGGGTTTGCAGGGCCACGGCGCGGGGCGCAGTGGGGCCGGATACGGCGGCCGGGGCTGTCTGACCGGGCGCGTCGGGAGCCGTGGGCGTGGCGACGTTTGCCCTTTGCGGCGTGGCGGGAGCGCCAGGGGCGGCGGTTGCGGGCGCGCGGGGCGCGGGCACGGCCGGGGAGGCCAGTGTGGGCTGGGCGACAGCGGGCGCGGTCAGCGCCGGAGCGGCGTGCGGGGTCATGACCAGGGCGGCGGTCAGGGCAACGGTCAAGACCAGAGCCGTAACCGGCAGGTGGTCCTTCGTAGCGTGATGGAGCAACCGCATGGCGTGTCTCTAGCGCCGTTTGGGGCAGTCAGAACGCATAAAGTCCACCTCGGGCCGGTCCGTAAGGCGAGGGTCCGGCACCAGAGCATGGCCGCGCCAGTCGCGGATGACGGCGTTGATCTTGTCCATATCCACATAGGCCAGCAGGCTGGACCAGCGATCGGCCATATCCCGCAGAATGCGGGCGTAGACCACCTCGCCGCCGTGGAAGCCGTCCACAAATTCGCAGTCCGTGGCGGCAAAGGTGCGCGGGTCTGTAAAGTCCATGACTTCGATGCCGCGGGCCAGCAGGGCGTCGCGCAGGCGGAAAAGGTGGGGGTAATCCTCCTCGCGGGCGCGCAGGGCGTCCAGAGCCGTTATCGAGAGGGGCGCGATGAAGACGTAGGTGGCGATGCCGCGGGCTTTGAGCCGGCAGTAGATTTCGGCAAAGGCGTCCAGATGGGCCGTGCTGATGCCGCCCACATCGCGGCTGTCCTTGAGGGGCGGCGAAGGCGCAAAGGCCTTGATGCCGTAGCGCACCTGCTTGAGCGTGTCTTCAAAACGGTAGTCAAAGGGGCGTTTCTGCCCGGTGATTTCGCCCGTGTAGTACCAGGAGCCGTCAGAGCCGAAGCCATCGTCGGTCTGCTGGGCCATGATGCCGTAGCGGTCATCACGGAAGCCGCCCAGGGAGCGCGGCAGCACGGGGCCCAGCAGGTCGCGCCAGGAGATTTTGCCTTCCAGAAGCCAGGTCCAGGGCTTTTTGAGACTGTCCAGATTGTAGCCATAGGAACCGCTGGTGGGGGGCTCTTCCTTAAAAGGGTCGGGATTCCACCGGGGCATGAACCACCAGAAATCCAGGCCCAGAATGACGGCTTCGGGCCGGTGCAGGCGCAGCATGGCGTCCAGCGTGGAGCGGAGCACGGGCAAATTGCCCGCCGTGCCGCCCACATTGAGGAAGGGGCGGCGGAAATAGGCCCCCCGGAACTGCATGACCCGCGAGGAGCCCAGGGCCACCACCTGCGGCTTGACGGCGGCATAGAGCTGGAGTTTGTAGTCCACAAAGTCCTGGGAAACGCCCGAACCGAACAGGGCAAAACGCCCGGCGGCCTGATTTTTTACAGCGCGTTCCACGGCCAGGTCGCCGCTGCTGTGCAGCCACCAACAGGTGTAGGGCACGACCAGCAGGCAGGCGGCCAGCACCAGACCCAGCAACAGGGCAAAAAAACGTTTGAGAAAGGCGGCCTCGGTAAGCAATCTCATGGTGCGGCGCCCCTAGAATTGGAAGTAGAGAAAGGTGGCCTTGCGCGAAACCAGAATAAGCGCGGCAAAAGCCAGCACGGCCAACCCTGCGGCCCAGCCGGCAGAAGGCCGCCAGGCTGGACGGGGCAAGGAGCCGTCGCGGCGGCCGTGAAGCATCTCGCCGCTGTTGGGAAAGGCCCAGACCAGCACAAAACAGAGCAGCAGCATGACCAGGGGCAGCCAGCCCTGAAAGTAATTGTTGGGCAGCCAGCGCGCCGTCACGGCCGCCAGCCCCGTGAGCCCCGTCAGGTCTGGATCCAGCCCGGCGGCGGCGCGGGTAAAGGGGCCACGGAACATGGCCGTGTAAACGCGCCCGGCCCCTTCCAGGCTTACGGCGCGGAAAATCACCCAGCAGAAATTGAGGCAGAAAAAGGTCACTGCAATGCAGCAGACCCGCAGGGGCGGCGAGGCCATGATCCGTTCCAGGGGCCGTCCTTTAATGCGTGCGCGGAAGAAATGGTTGACGCTCAGCATGGCCCCGTGCAGCGCGCCCCAGATAATGAAGGTCCAGCCCGCTCCGTGCCAGGCCCCGCCGATAAGCATGGTCAGGAAGAGGTTGCGGTACTGCTTGAGTTTGCCGTGGCGGTTGCCGCCCAGGGGAATGTAGAGAAAATCGCGCAGCCATGCGCCCAGCGTAATGTGCCAGCGCCGCCAGAAGTCCACGATGCCCGTGGATTTGTAGGGGGAGTCGAAGTTTTCCGGCAGGCGCAGGCCCAGCATAAGGCCCAGACCCAGGGCCATATCCGTATAGCCGGAAAAGTCGAAATAGAGCTGAAAGGTATAGCAGAGCGAGCCCAGCCAGGCTTCGGCCCCGCTTAAGGGAAAGCCCTTTTCCGCCGCGTTGAACACGGCGTCGGCCCAGAGGGCCAGGGTGTCGGCCAAGAGCGCTTTTTTGACCAGCCCCAGGGTGAACAGGCTGAAGCCCCTGGCCAGACCTTCGGCCGTAGAGCCGTGCAGAGCGTCCAGCTGCGGCCCCAGCTGTTCATAGCGCACGATGGGGCCGGAAATGACATAGGGAAAGCAGGAGGAAAACAGCAAGTGCCGTCCCAGACCGGCGGGCCGCACCTGCCCCCGGTAGACGCTTACCAGCCAGGCAATCTGGATGAAGGTATAGAATGAAATGCCGAGGGGCAGGCCCGGCGGCGTGAACTGCCATTGCACATGCAGCAGAGCAGCCAGGTTGTGGGCGAAAAAGCCCGAATACTTGAACCAGAGCAGGGGCAGCAGGTTGCAGATCAAGGCTGTGACCAGCAGCGCCCGACGGCTCAGGTGGCAACGCGGGCAGGCGGCGGGGCCGTCCCCTGTGGAGCAGGCGGCCGCAGGGTCGTCCTCCTGGGGCGCGGGGGCAGGCGCAAGAGCCTGGGCAAACATGTAGTTCATGCCCAGGATGACCGCCAGCAGCACCAGAAAGGGCAGGCCCCAAAGCCCGTAAAAGACCACGGAAAACAGCAGCAGAACAAGTCCCAGGCGGGCCGGCGCGTAGGTTGCCGCCAGCCGCCAGCTGACCAGCAGAAGCGGTAGAAAAAGCAGGAGAAAACTGTAGGAATTAAAAAGCATGCGCGTCTCCCGTGAAGGGGTCCGGCGGTTAGGGGCCGGGAAAGCGGCAAAACCGGCCTGTAGCGCGGCGCGGGAATCCGTGCAGACGGCGGACAGGTCCGTGGCGTTGCCGGTCAACTATGATTAAGCGCTGCTCCGTGCGGGCGGCAGGCAGAATCTAAAGCATTTTGCATCCCCCCGCCCCCCGCAACGGGAGAGGACCACGTCCGGGCCTCGTGGGCACAGGCGCAAGTCCAAACACACGTCAGCCCAACGGACGTCCGTTGCCGTAGGCGCAGCAAACGGAAAGCCGCCGCAGGCGACGCGGAGGGCGGCGGGGCCGCCGTCTCCCGATCCGGAGATCAGGAGTTCAGTTCCGCGCGGAATTTGCGGGAAAGCCGAAAGACCATGACCTTGCGCGGGGGCAGGGTGATGGTTTCGTCGGTTTTGGGGTTGCGGCCTTTGCGGGAGGCCTTGTCATAACATTCAAACTTGCCAAAGCCGCTGATAAGCAGGGCGCGGTCTTTTTTGATGGCGCCCTTCATGATGTCCAGCAGTTTTTCCACCACGTTTTTGACGTCAACGCGGTTTTTGTCCGTTTCTTCGTAAATGGCCTCCACGATGTCCGCTTTGGTCAGGGTTTTTTTCATAGGGGTCCTCCGGCGCAGAGCGCGCGGGTTGGGCTGTCCGGATACAGCCGCTTACGCCGTGGAAACACGGCCTGCTCCGGACTGCTTCACATGAACGGAGCTTTTGTGTAAAATACACACAACATCAAGGTAGAGCAAGGTTTTTCTTGTGAAAGCGACGTATTGGCCGCAGCGGCCTGTCCATTTTGTTGATATCCTATATAAAGCAAAGCGTATGTCCAGAGCTTGGCCAGCCGCCGGGCGCCCTTGCCCGTGGCGCAAGGTATGAGCGCCGCTTCCCGCGGTGGCCGATATGCGGCGCGCGCCATGTCTGTTTCCGGTTCCGGCACAGCCGCGAGGCCGGTCTGGAGCCTCCTGGTGCCCTGGCCCGTCGGCGGTGCGGCGGGGCCCCCTGTTTTTCCCATATTTTTACCCTTCCAGGGCTGCCCTGTGCGTTGCGTGTTCTGTGCGCAGGACGTGCAGACCGGCCTTCTGCCGTTTTCTGACCCGGTGGCGGCGGTGCGCGCCGCGCTGACATCGGCCTCCGCAGCCCTTGCCGAACGCGCCGCCAGGGGGCTGCCCCCAGTGGAACCGGCCTTTTACGGAGGCACCTTCACTGCCCTGCCCAAGGCGGCCCTGGCTGCCTGCCTGCGCTGGGCGGGCAAGGCCAGGGAGCGGGGCTGGGCCACCGGGTTTCGCTGCTCCACCCGGCCGGACAGGGTGGACGCGACCGGGTTGGCCCTTCTGCGCGAGGCGGGCTGCCGTACGGTGGAGCTGGGGGTGCAGAGTTTTGCCGACCACGCGCTGGCAGCGGCGCGGCGCGGCTATACGGGGGCGATGGCGCAAACCGGCTGTGCTCTGGTGCGGCAGGCGGGGCTGCAGCTTACTGTGCAGCTCTTGCCGGGCATGCCCGGCCACAGTCCTGCAGACTTTGCCGCCGATGTGGCGTGCAGCCTGGCGGCGGGCGCACAGGCTTTGCGGTTCTATCCCTGCCTGGTGCTGCGCGGTACGGGCCTGGCCGAGCTGTGGCGCAGCGGACGCTATCGGCCCTGGCCGTTGGACGCGACCCTTACGGCCCTGGCCGTGGGCTGGCTGCGTGCACGGGAGGCGGGCGTGGCCGTCATCCGCATGGGTCTTGCTCCGGAACCGGGCCTGGACGCGGCCGTGCTGGACGGTCCCCGCCATGCCGCTCTGGGGGCGCGGGTGCAGGGCCGTGCCTTGCTCCTGGCCGTACGGCGGGCTCTGGAGGCGACGTGCCGTGCCGAAGCCGGTTTTGCCTTGGAGGCCCCCCACGCCTGTCAGGGGTTTTTCTGGGGGCACAAGGGCGAACTGCGGCCGGCCTGGGAGGATCTGGGCCTGCGTCGCCTGCATTTCAGCGCAAGGAGCGGCCTGTTGCTGGAGGCTCTGTAGGCTGGCCCCTTCTGTGGCGGACCCCAAAAAGAGAGGCGGCCGCCGGAGGGTCCGGCGGCCGAGAGAGGGAGGATGTTCCGATGGTTAGAGGTTCTGTTCTTAAGGAGGAGGTTTTGAGGAGGGAATCCGTAATGCCCTCAATGGGGGCGGAGAGCATCGCGGAAATTTGTTTTTATATTTGTACCGCCCGTCGGCGGATTGACTGGGATAGGCTGCTGTCAGCTGCCGTGACGGAGGGTTATGCGCTCCTTACAGAATTTGTTCACATGCCGGTTTTGCTCTGCGCTAACCGATGTTTTTTATATAGCAATCGGTGTGCCAATATTAATTAAATAAATTATTTTAGTGTGTTGTGTTGAAGGTCTGCGGATGAGGCCCTTGCTGGAGCAGGAATCTGTATATTTTTTTTACAGTTGCAGCAGGTTTGTGGATAATTTTTATACAATTGTCCAGAAATTATCCTTTGGCAGAATTTATTCGTCGGGGCAGGCCCTTGTGCAAGCCTTAGATGCAGAGGGGAGGGCGGTTGTGCGCATCGGCGCAAGCAGCCGTCCGCCGTGGAGGCAAGTACTATGTATTTGCGCGGTTAAGCGCCGGTGCGGGCTTGGATCGTTGTGATACAGAAGTCTGGCCCGTTACGGTGAAGGAAGTTATCGGCAAAGATGGCCGCGCTGGTCACGGGCCAGGGAGGTCGGCAAAAAAAGATTGCCTTTGAGAGGGCTATTCTCAAAGACAATCTTTTTCAGCGCGGTGCCGGATTGGTTTATTGGCCCGGCATGGGCGGCAGACCGGAAACTTCCATGCCGCAGCCGCGACTTAGGGGCGTACCCAGAGAAACGCCGGCCTGGCGACGCATGTCCGCATCAGCGTGCAGCAGCAGGGTGCGCAGTTCGTCGCGCAGAAACTGCAGTTCGCGCCCCAGTTTGGGCAGGGTGTCCGGAGGGGTTTCCAGGTCGTAGCGCAGTTGGGCCAGTTCATTTTTTTTCAGCAAAATACGCTGGCGCAGAGCCTGTACGCGGGGCAGGTAGTCTTCCACCACCTGCTGCGCCGGGATGCGCTGGGCCGGAGAAAGCCCCTCCAGCCAAGAGCCCAGCCCCGGAACTGGGGAGGCTTCCCACTGGCTGACGGCGGCCACGGGATCTGAGGCCTGCCGGTTTACCGCAGCGTCCGGCAGGTACAGAGTGGCGAGCACACAGAGGGCAAAACAGGCTTTGAGCATACCTGACCTCAATCGGAGAGGTGTATACATTGCCGCGCTCCACTCCCGCAGGAAACGGGCGCGGCGGTTTGTTCATTTTATATGCAAAAAATGCGCCAATATTGAGTTTTCTGGTGGCGTAGCGGCATGTTTGTGCTGCCCTGCAGTAAAGTTCTGCCGTAATGTCTGCCCTGAGGCCGTTCGGCGGCGGCAACGGCGCTGCGTCATTGTTCCGGCGGCAGCTGCGGCAGGCGTTGCCGCTGGCTTGCCGCAACCTTTGCGGCGGCACAGCCGCAGCGCGCATATGCTCTGGTGACAAGCGACGCCTTGTAAGGCTATACTCCCGGTATGTGCAGCGTCAAAGAGCCCTCTTCCGTTGCGGGCGGCCAGGGCGAAACCCGCCCCATACCGCCGTGGCCCGGCCGCGCTCCCGTGGTGCTGCTGCTCAGTGCCGCTGCCGTGGTGCTGGCCATGATGATCGGCCTGCTGGCCTTTCTTTCGCTGGAACGCAGCGAGGCGGGCATGGCGCGTTTGCTGGCCGAGAAAGGTTCCTCTCTGATCATGGCCTTTGAAAATATTCTGCGTTCCGGTCTGCGCAGCGAGGTGGGCGTGCGCCTGCAGGCGCTGCTGGAAGAAATGGCCGACAGCCCCGGCATCGATTTCGTGGCCGTGACCATGCCGGACGGCACCATTGTGGCCCACAGCTACCGGGCCCGGCTGGGCGAAATCCTGCAAGCCGACGGGGCTGAGATGGATGAGGCCCATATGCGGGAGCTCCACGTCGACGCCCAGGCCCGCTGGCGGGTCATGAACATGGAAGGGCAGCGCGTTTTTGTGGTCTATCGCCGTTTTTCGCCGGGACTGCCGCACGCGGTCGGCGGGCCGTCTCTGCCCATCATTTTTCTGGGGCTGGACATCTCACCTTTTGAGATGACCCGCAGTCAGAACCGGGGTTACATTGCCATGCTGGCGGCCGTTACGCTGCTGGTGGGCCTGGCCTGTCTGCTGGCGTTGTACTACGCCGAACGGGCGCGGGAGTCGCGCCTGGGGCAGCGCCGGGCTGAAGGCGAAGTGCGCCGGCTGGAAGAAGAAGTCCGCCGCAAGGAAAAAATGGCCGCCGTGGGCAATCTGGCGGCGGGCGTGGCCCACGAGATACGCAATCCTTTGAGCTCCATCAAGGGGTATGCCACCTACTTCGGCCAGCGCTTTCCCGAAGGCAGCGAAGACCGCGAGGCTGCACTGGTCATGGTCAGCGAGGTGGACAGGCTCAACCGCGTCATCATGGACCTCATCGGCCTGTCGCGGCCCAGCGACGTCTGCCCCCGCCCCGTCAGCCTGGAAGCTGTGGTGGAGCACGTTGCGCAGCTTATTCGACAGGACGCGGAAAAGCGCGGCGTAACAATTGTCTGCCGCAAGGCCCCGCGCGTGCCTCTGGCTCTGGTGGACCCCGAACGCATGGGCCAGGCCCTGCTTAACCTCTGTCTCAACGCCCTGGACGCCATGCCTCAGGGCGGCGTGCTTACCCTGGCCGTGGGCCGGAGCCGGCAGCGCGTCTGCCTTATGGTGCGCGATACGGGTACGGGCATTGTGCCCCGGCAGTTGCCGCACATTTTTGATCCTTATTTTACAACAAAAGGGCAGGGCACGGGGTTGGGCCTCGCCATGGTCCATAAGATTGTGGAGGCCCACGGCGGCGAAATCGGCGTGAGCTCCCACTTGGCCAGGGAGGGGCAGCCGGGCGAAACCATTTTTCGCGTCTGGCTGTCCTGCGCGCCGCAGGGCGCGCAGTCCTTTGTAGAGCGCCGCCGCCGGCGGCGGGACTGAACGCCCGCACTGCGGGCGAAAAGACTTGGGGGGCGGAACCTCCGATGCGGCGGGGACGTAAACGCCCCGGCCGCAGGCGCACGTTTGCCGTGCGGCCGCCGCCCCCACAAGGAGACAGGTTTTGAGCAACAGCATCCTTGTGGTGGATGACGACCAGGCCCATCGGGGCATGCTCCGCACCATGCTCCGTTCCTGGGGCTATGCGGTGAGCGAGGCCGCAGACGGCGACGAGGCCCTGAACCTGGTGCGGGAGCGGGCCTTTGACGCGGTGCTCACAGACGTGCGCATGGCCAGAATGGACGGCATCCATACTCTCAAAAGTGTTCTGGAGTACAATCCGGCCTTGCCGGTGGTGCTCATGACGGCCTATTCCTCTGTGGAAACAGCGGTGGAGGCCCTGCGCCTGGGGGCCTACGACTATCTGGTCAAACCCCTGGATTTCGAGATCTTACGCCACACCCTGCGGCAGGCCATCGAGCATTCCCGCCTGAGCGTGGAAAACCGCGAACTGCGCCGCCAGCTGAGCGAAGCGGCGGCCCGGCCGGGCATTCTGGGGCGCAGCCCCGCCATGCTGGCCATGCAGGAAACCATCGCCACCGTGGCCCCCACTGAGGCTACGGTGCTCATCACCGGCGAATCGGGCACGGGCAAGGAACTGGTGGCCCGCGCCCTGCACAGCGGCAGCGCCAGGGCGGACAAGCCCATGGTGACGGTCAACTGTGCGGCCCTGGCAGAAAATCTTCTGGAGTCGGAGCTTTTTGGTCATGAAAAGGGCTCCTTTACCGGGGCGGACAGGCGGCGCGAAGGGCGCTTTGTCCAGGCCAACGGGGGCACGCTGTTTCTGGACGAAATTGGTGAAATGCCCCTGCCACTCCAGGCCAAGCTGCTGCGGGCGCTGCAGGAAGGCGAGGTGCAGCGGGTGGGTTCGGACGCGCCCCTTACTGTGGACGTGCGCGTGCTGGCCGCCACCAACCGAGACCTGCGCGAAGAAGTGGCCCGTCGGCGCTTTCGCGAGGATCTTTACTTCCGGCTCAACGTCATCAGTCTGGAGGTGCCCCCCCTGCGGGACAGAGGCGAGGACATCCCTGTGCTGGCGGCCCATTTTCTGGAGCGTTTCGCCGGGCGCAATCGCAAGAGCATCCGCGGCTTCTCTCCGCAGGCCGTGGACAGCCTGCTGCGCTATGCCTGGCCCGGCAACGTGCGGGAGCTGGAAAACGCTGTGGAGCGTGCCGTCATCCTTTGTAACGGCGACCTGATCACCCGCCGCGAGCTGCCCGCCGCCATTACTGAAGCCGCCTCCCCCGAAGAAGCCTCTTCCGCTGCCGTGGGCGCCCTGGCGGGCCTGCCCCTGGATGAGCTGGAGCGCCGGGCCATAGGCGAAACCCTGCGCTGTACCGGTGACAACAAGAGCGAGGCCGCCCGTCAACTGGGCATTACACGCGCCACCCTGCACAACAAGCTGCGCAAATACGGGATGGAATAAAAGGAAAACCATGAGCGAAGAAAAAAACTCCCCGCCGGATCCGGAGGGGGCCCGCTGGGATCGGTTGGCGGATTTTTGTCACGAGCTGGGCATGTTGCGGCGAACGCCGCGTTCGGGTTTTGCTTTCCTGGGCAGCGGCGGCGAGAGCGTGGCGGAGCATTCCTACAGGGTCAGCGCCTTGGGCTATGTGCTGGCGCGTCTGGCCGGGGCCGACCCCGCTCGGGTGACCCTGCTCTGCCTGTTTCACGATTTGCACGAGGCCCGCACGGGCGACCTCAACTATGTGAACCACCGCTATGCCCGCCTGGAGCCGCGCCGCGCTCTGGAGGACTGCCTGGCGGGCACAGGCCTGGAAGACGCCCTGCTGCCCCTCTGGGACGAGCTGGAGGCCCGCCAAAGCCCCGAAGCCGCCCTGGCTCACGATGCGGACCAGCTGGACCTTATCTGCAGCCTGAAAGAAGAGCTCGATAAGGGCAATGCCTTTGCGGCGGACTGGCTCAAAAGCGCTGTGCAGCGGCTGCACACCCCGTCGGCCAGACAACTGGCGGAAGCCGTGCTGCGCGCGGACCACAACCGTTGGTGGCACGGCGGGGTGGACGAAGCCTGGTGGGTGCGGCGCGGCCGCTGAAGTCCCGCCGAAACAGCCGCACTTGGAAACTGCCCCTAGGCTACCACTGTCCCCAGGGGCGCGTCGTCCAGCAGGTAGCGCCGCAGGCTGGAGGGCGCGCGGCCGTCAAGGATAAGCGCGCGCTGGCAGCCCGCGTCCAGGGCGTCCAGGCAGGCCAGCACCTTGGGGATCATGCCTCCGCTGATGACGCCTTCGCGCTGCAGGGCTGCAATCTCCTGCCGGTTCAGGCTGGGGATAAGCCGGCCCTGGGCGTCCAGCACTCCGGGCACGTCCGAAACCAGTACAAAATACTCCGCCTTGAGAGCGCCCGCCAGAGCCCCGGCGGCCGTGTCGGCGTTGATGTTCAGGGCCTGCCCCTCGGGGCTGTTGGCCAGGGGCGCCACCACCGGCACAAAGCCCGCCGCCAGCAGGCAACGCACCAGGGCAGGGTCCACCCCTTCCACCGTGCCCACCATGCCCAGCTCCGGCCTTTGTACCCGCGCCCGCAACAGCCCGCCGTCCCTGCCGGAAATGCCCACGGCGCGCACGCCGTGCCCTGCCAGTTCGCTGACCACAGCCTTGTTTACCTGGCCGCAGAGGACCATTTCCACCACTTCCAGGGTGGCGGCGTCCGTAACGCGCAGGCCGTCTACAAAGCGGCTTGCAATGTGCAGGCGGTCCAGCAGGGCCGAAATCTGCGGCCCGCCCCCGTGCACCAGCGCAAAGTCCATGCCCTGGGCGGCAAGTTGGGCAAGGTCGGCGGCAAAGGCCGCCTGTAGGTCCGGCTGGGTCATGGCGTGCCCGCCATACTTGATCACAACTGAAGCTGCGTGCATATTTTTTCTCTCCATTTTTGCCAGTCCTGCCTAGCACTCCCGGCCCCTCAACGCAAGGGCAGGGCAGGGGCGGGCGTGGCAACCGGGCGTCAAAACAGTGAATATATGATAACGTCCGCGGCCTCGCACCGATTGTGCTGCGGAAACAAAATCGATATAGTACCATTTCCACCCTGAGGAGTATAACGGATGGCCGAAAACGGCGGGCAGGAATGGCAAGAGGACAGCGCCTGGATGCGGGAGGCTCTTACGGCTGCCAATGTGGGGCTGTGGATCATTGAGCTTGATACCCGTACGGGCGTTTTGCGCCTGCGCGCTGATGGCGTTACCTGCCGATTGCTGGGTGCGGACGCGGGCATGACGCCCGAAGCCTGCGCCCGCTTCTGGCTGGAGCGGGTGGACAGCCGCTACCGCGCCTCGGTGGAAGCCACCCTGACCGACCTGAGGCGTGACAGCCGCATGCACGAAGTGCGTTACCCCTACAACCACCCCCGCTGGGGCGTGGTGCACGTGCGTTGCGGCGGGCGGCGCGTTTCTGCCGACGACGATCCCCTGGTGCGCGTCACCGGCTACCACCAGGATATGAGCGAGCTGCACTCCGCCCACCAGGCCCTGCGCGAGAGCCTGCTGCGCCTTTCTCTGGCCTGTCGGCTGGGCTGGCTGGGCGTTTTTGAAATGCGCAGCGTCCACGGGCAGGTGGACTGCACGGGTAACGACGTTTTTTACGAACAGTTCGGCCTGCACGAAGGCGCCGGGCCAGAAGAGCGCCTGGCCACCATTACCGAACGCATCCTGCCCGAAGACAGGGCCGATTGGCGCGTCCTCTGCAACCCCGACAACTGGCTGCCCGGCCGACAGATCCACCTGCAGCTGCGCGTGGTGCATCCCCGCCGGGGCCTGCGCTGGTGCGCCCTGGTCTATGAAGTGACCGGCGGCAAGGGGGGAGCCCGCGTCACCGGCTATGTGAGCGACGAAACCGAACAGCGCCAGAACGAGCGCGTGCTGCGCGAGGCCAAGGAAAGCGCCGAGGCCGCCAATGCCGCCAAAAGTATCTTTCTCGCCAACATGAGCCACGAGATCCGTACCCCCATGAACGGCATTATGGGCATGGCCCACCTGGTGCTCAATACAGACCTTACCCCCCAGCAGCGCGATTATGTGGAAAAAATTTACGGCACCTGCGATTCATTGCTGCAGATTGTTAACGATTTGCTGGATTTTTCCAAAATAGAAGCCGACCGGCTGGAGCTGGAGCAGCAGCCTTTTTGCCCTGCGCAGGAGCTGGAGGCCGTTATGGTGCTGCTGCGGCCGCGGGCCTCCAATCATGTCAGCCTGGAAAGCCATATGGACCCGCGTCTGCCTGCCTTTCTCACCGGCGATGCCCTGCGCCTCAGACAGATTCTGCTCAACCTGGGCGGCAATGCCGTCAAATTTTCTCAAAAAGGCCGGGTCTGTATTTCTCTGGACTTTTTGCGCCGCCAGGGCGGTCAGGTGTGGATACGCTGTTCCATCAGCGACGAGGGCATCGGCATGAGCCGGGAAGAGCTCTCCCGCATTTTTACGCCCTTTATGCAGGCGGATACCTCTATTACCCGCCGCTTTGGCGGCACGGGCCTGGGTCTGGCCCTCTGCCGCCGACTTACTGACCTCATGGGCGGGGCCATCAGCGTGCAGAGCGAACCGGGCAAAGGCAGCGTGTTTCGGGTGGAGCTGCCCTTTGCCCCATGCGCGGACGACTTGGCGCGGGCCGCGGCCGCAGGTGATGCGGGCGACACTGCCGCCAACGCCGCCCGTCTGCACGGACGTTGCGTGCTGGTGGCCGAGGACGGCGACATCAACCGCGAGATCCTGGAAGTGCTGCTCTCGGGCATGGGCGTCACCTGCCTCGCCGCAGTCAACGGCCAGGAGGCCCTTGATCTTTGGCAGGCCCGGCACGCGGAGATCGACGCCATCCTTATGGACGTGCAAATGCCCACCATGGACGGCTACACGGCCACCAGGCGCATCCGTGAAAGCGGCCTGCCCCGCGCTCTGGAGGTGCCTATTGTGGCCTTGACGGCCTACGCCATGCGCGGTGACGCCGAGCGCAGCCGCGAGGCCGGCATGAACGCCCACCTGACCAAGCCCCTCAAGGTGGACGATCTGACCCGTGCCCTGGCCCGCATTATGCCGCCCACCCCGCGTGCGGGTTTGGCCGCAGCTTCGGGAAGGAGCGCAGCCCCAGCTTCAAACTCAGGTTCCGGTGCGGCTTCGGGGGCAAGCAGCGCCGCACTTGGGCGGGGCACAGGCGACCATGCTTGACACAGGCGGCGGCCTGTGCCTACTTCGCCTGTCCGGGCCGAAGACCGCCCTTCAGAAAATATTTCTTACGCCGTCGCGCGGTTGCGTCAGGCTGCGACCGCCGCTTGCGCGGCGCGCCGCCGTTGCTGAGCGTCGTTGTAACGGTGAACCTGTCCATTCTTCAGCAAGGATAACGTCATGACCCAAGTGGTAACCCGATTCGCCCCCAGCCCTACGGGACATCTGCACATCGGCGGCGCGCGCACAGCCATTTTCTGCTGGCTGCTGGCCCGTCATTTCAATGGCCGCTTTCACCTGCGCATAGAGGATACGGACCTCCTCCGCTCCAAGCAGGAATACACCGACTCCATCCTGGCCTCCATGCGCTGGCTGGGCCTGGACTGGGACGGCGAGCCCGTTTACCAGACCAACCGCACCGAGCTCTACAACAGTTATGTGGACAAGCTGCTGCAAGCCGGCCACGCCTACTGGTGCTCTTGCACGCCCGAAGAAGTGGAGGCCATGCGCGAAGAAGCCCGCCAGGCCGGCCGCAAGCCGCGCTACAACGGCCGTTGCCGCACCCGCGACCTGGGCCCCGGCGAAGGCCGCTGCGTGCGCCTTAAAACGCCCCTCAGCGGCAAAGTGGTCTTTGACGATATGGTCAAAGGCCGTATAGCTGTAGACGTGAGCGAGCTGGACGACATGGTCATTCGCCGTGCGGACGGCATGCCCACCTACAACATGGCCGTGGTGGTGGACGATCACAGCATGGGCATCACCCACGTCATTCGCGGCGACGATCACGTCTCCAACACCCCTCGCCAGATCCTCATCTACGAAGCCCTGGGCCTGCCCGTGCCGCGCTTCGGCCATGTGCCCATGATTCTTGGCCCCGACCGTCAGAAGCTCTCCAAACGCCACGGCGCGCGCGCCGTCATCGAGTACAAACAGGACGGCCTGCTGCCCCAGGCCCTGGTTAACTACCTGGTGCGCCTGGGCTGGTCCCACGGCGATCAGGAGCTCTTCTCTAAAGAAGAACTCATTGCCTATTTCGACGGCTCCAATCTTAACCCCGCCGCCGCCGCCTTTGACCCCGCCAAGCTCGAATGGTGCAATGCCCATTTCATGCGCACCATGCCCCTGGATGAGCTGGCTCGCCTTACCGCCCCCTTTGTGGCCGAAACCGGCCTGGGCGACCTGCCTCAGGAGCGTCTGGAACCCCTCTGCCTCATGTTCCGCGAACGGGCCAACAACCTTAAAACCCTGGCCCAGAGCTTCCGCCCCCTGCTGTTGCCCGCGGCAGAGCTGGAATACGTGGAAAAGGACGCCGCCAAACACCTGATCGAAGCCGGCAGGGTTCATTTGCGTGCCCTGGCCCCCATCTTTGCTGCCTGCCAACCCTTTTCCGCTGAAAACCTTGAGGCCGCCCTCAACGCCTATGTGGCTGACAACGGCCTCAAATTCAAAGCCGTGGCGCCGCCTTTGCGCACGGCCCTCATGGGTTTTATGGGCGGCTCACACCTCAATGAAATCATGGCGTTTTTGGGCCGGGACGAAACCCTCGCCCGTCTGGAACGCGCCGCCGCCACAACGTATTAGACGGTAGGCGGGGAAATGAGAATATGGGGGAGGGGAAATTTTTGTGAACAAAAGTTTCTCCTCCCCCATGCCTCCGCCCTTGCAAAAAACTTTTTTCTGCAGCCCACGCCGGGGGTGCCCTGAGTGATGGGCGTGTTTTGAACGGGACGAGCCCGGAGTGACGGGCCGCAGCCTGTGACGGCGCACCTGGGCGGAACAAAAAGAACGGCGCGGATCGTATGATCCGCGCCGTTTGTCGTCAGCAGGCGTCAGGCCGGTTCAGGGCCTTGCAATTTTGCAAGGCCCTGAACCGAGCGTGCCATAACCTTTTTTTAAAAGAACTGGCCCATGCTGAATTCAAAGCGCCCCGATTCCATTTCCTTGTCATAATCCTGCACCAGGGGGACGCCGTAGGCTATGCGCAGGTCACCCATGGGTGAACGCCAGCGCAGCTCCAGGCCCGTGGAGCAGACAAAGTACTTGTCCAGGTCGTTGCCCATGGTCTTGCTGTCGATATTGAAGCCCGCGTCGAAGAAGGGCACCAGAGCCAGGCCCAGATCTTTCTGGAAGGTCCAGATGTATTCCACGTTGGCCACGCCCATGCGGTCGCCGCCGATCTGTTCGCCCTGGTATTTGTAGTCGCGGGGCGAAATGTCGGAGTAGGAATAACCGCGGATGGTATCCATACCGCCGACCCAGAAGCGTTCAAATACAGGCACCTTGTCGTTGGTGTTCTGGAAGACGCCGCCCAGGCGGCCGCGCACATGCACGGTGTTCTGCGGGTTAAAGGACCAGAAGCCCTGCCAGTCGGCCACGGCCTTGACAAAGTTGTCCGTGCCGCCCAGGCCGCCGCCGCCGTATTCGGCCCAAAGCCGGGCAATGGTGCCCTTGGTGGGGCGTTCCTTGTTATCCGTGGTGTCGCGCAGGATGCGGCCGGAAACGGCGCTGGTCCAGTTAATGCCCTTGTAGTCGCTGATGTACGGTGAGGCGTTGTCGTCCACGTCATAGAGTTCGTAGCGCTCCAGACGGTAGGACAGGCCCACAGAGGTGTATTCGCCGATGGGGTAGGCCAGACGGATCGTATCGCCGATGGTGTCCTTGGTGAAATCGTCCCAGTAGTCGTGGGTGTAGTAGAGGTCGTTGCCCACGGAAAGGTCCGTGTCATAGAGGCGCGGGTTGGTAAAGGAAAGCACGCCCGAAGTGCGCCGCCAGGAGAAGAAGCCCTGCAGCTGCAGCAGGTAGCCGCGGCCAAAGAGGTTGCGCTCCATGATGGAGGCGGACACGCCCACGTCATAGTAGCTGGAATAGCCGATACCGCCCATGATGGCCCCGGTGTTGCTTTCTTTAACGCGCACCTTGAGGTCCACCTCATCTTCTTTTTCGGTGGGGATGAGGTCCATATCCACGGCGGAGAAGTAACGCAGGCGGTTCAGGCGCTCGTTGGAGCGGCGCAGTTTGGCGCCTTCATACATATCGCCGTCGCCCAGGCGCATTTCACGCAGGATGACGTTGTCGCGGGTTTTGGTGTTGCCTTCCACCATGACGCGACGGATGAAGACTTTCTGTTTTTTGTTGACCACATACCCCACGTCCACTTGATCGCTGCCGTCATCGGCCTTGATGAGGCGGGTATCCACCTCGGCGAAGGCGTAACCGTAATCGGCATAGTAGTCCGTAAGGCGTTTGGAGTCCTCCTGCATGACCGTCAGCGAGAAATACTTGTTGGACTTCTTCCAGTCGTCCATTTTGACGACCTGAAGCATCTTGTCCTCGCTGTCGATGACGTCGCCCGCAAAAACCACATTCCGGACTGTGTAGCGCGGTCCTTCATGCACCGTGAAGGTGATGTGGATGCCGTCGTCCTTGTATTCCACTGTGGGCGCGCCCACCTGGATATCGATATAACCTTCGTTAAGGCCATAAGCTGCAATGGCGTTGGTATCGCGTTCCAGGTACTCTTCTTTGAGTACGCCGGTGCCCGTAAGCCAGGAAAAAATGCCCCGCGGCTTCAGGGCCATGTATTTGTCCAGATCGCCGCGGTCCAGCTTTTCCAGACCGTCGATTTTCACTTCTTTGATGTAGAGCTTGTGGCCTTCTTCCACGGTGAGGATAAGCACCGCCCCACGGCCGCCTTGGCGGTCCTCCAGCCGGTAGTTGACCTTGGCGAGGTAGTAGCCTTCCTTGCGGTAGAGCTCCGTAACCTTCTGCAAGTCGTCGGAAAGCACCTGCTCGTTGAGCACGCTGCCGGGTTTGGTGCCCATGGCGGCCAGCACGTCGTCTTTGTCAATATCCTTGGAGCCTTCCACCTGGATGTTGTCAATGCGCGGCTTTTCCACCACCGTAAAGACCAGCACGTTGCCTTCCATGGCAGCCTGTACGTCGCTGAAGTAGCCCATATCCCAGATACGCTTCACTTCTTCGTTGATGGCGTTGGCGTCCGGGGTGTCGCCCTTGCGGATAGTCAGGCGCATGAGCACCGTGTCCGGGTCCATAACGTTCATGCCGCGCACCTGCACGTCGGCAATGCCGCCCTTGGCCGCAGCCGGCGTGCTCATGGGCACCAGGTCCGGGCCACCGTCTGCGGGCGCGGCTGTCGCGGTTGGCGCTGCAGATGCGCCCGCCCCGGTAAGCTGGGCCGCGCGCGTGGCCAGAGTAGCCGCACACTCGTCCAGGGCCAGCAGGCTGTTGCGCTCAAAAGCCGCGGGCACGGCCGCGCCGTTAAGGGGCACCAGGCGCGTGTCCATACTGAAGCCGTTGCCCAGCTGATTGAAATTGCCATAGACCACCAGCGTGGCCCCGGCCTCGCGCCCCAGGGCGCGGGCCGCGGCCAGGTCAATGGTCTCGCCGTTCTTGCGTTGCAGCTGTGCGGCGGCGGCCAGGGGCACCACCTTCATGCCGTGCTGTTCCATCTGGGTGGCAATGGCCTGGGGTACATGGTCAGCGGCGTCGGGCATGTCCGGCCCGGCATTGACCTGGAAGGGCAGCACCAGTACCAAGGGCGGCTCTGCCGCCCTGGCCGCATGGGGCGCAAGCACCGTCCAAGCCAGTAAAGCGAGGCAGGAGACGGCAAGAAGCTCAGGCAAACGTTTTTTCATACAGATTCCCCGCTTTCAGTTCCAGGATTCTGCCCATACCCGCGGCCAGTTCCCGATTGTGGGTCACCACCACCAGGGTCATGCCCAGTTCGCGGTTGAGTTCGTTCATAAGGGAGCCCACCTGCGCCCCGGTGGTTTCGTCCAGGTTGCCGGTGGGTTCGTCGGCCAAAAGTACGCGCGGGCGCAGCAGCACAGCGCGGGCCAGAGCCACGCGCTGACGTTCGCCGCCGGAGAGGGTGGCGATTTTGCTTTCCTGGCGCTCGGCCAGCCCCACACGTTCCAGCATGGCGCGGGCCTGGGGCAGCACTTCGCCCCGCGACCGGCCGCCGATGATGGCCGGCATGGCGACGTTTTCCAGTGCCGAAAATTCCGGCAGCAGGTGGTGAAATTGAAACACAAAGCCCAACGTCCGATTGCGGAAGGCCGCCTTCTGGTCCGGGCTCATGTGGGCCATGTCCGCACCGTCAAAGCATACCGCACCCGTCGTGGGAGAATCAAGGGCCCCCATGAGGTGCAGCAGGGTGCTCTTGCCCGAACCGGAAGCCCCCACAATGGCCATGGTGGAGCCTTCTTCTACCGTCAGGCTGATATCTTTGAGAATTTCCAGAGAGCCGCCGGGCGCGGCAAAGGTTTTGCCCA
The DNA here is from genome assembly GCF_004309735.1 of Desulfovibrio legallii. Taxonomy (NCBI): domain Bacteria; kingdom Pseudomonadati; phylum Thermodesulfobacteriota; class Desulfovibrionia; order Desulfovibrionales; family Desulfovibrionaceae; genus Desulfovibrio; species Desulfovibrio legallii. Next base: position 83,023 of record NZ_SIXC01000009.1, on the reverse strand, counting down.
CGTGTGAAAAAGTGTAGAGAGCGCCCATGCTATTCGTACCGCAAGGCTTCGGCCGGTTCCAGGCGGGCAGCCTGGCGGGCCGGGTAGAGGGTGGCCAGAAAACAGAGCAGCATGGCGCTTGCGCCGATAATGAGCACGTCCGTGAGACTGATGCTGATGGGCAGGTGGTCCAGGGTGTAGACATTTTCCGGCAGTTTGATGAATTGGTAGCGCTTGAGCAGCCAACCCAGGCTCAGGCCCATGGCGTAACCCAGCAATGTGCCGATGACGCCGATGATGCTGCCCTGCAGCATGAAGATGCGCCGGATCATGCCCCGTGTGGCCCCCATGGACATCATTATGGCAATGTCCCGCGTTTTTTCCATAACCAGCATGACCAGGGTCGTGACAATGGAGAAGGAGCCGATGAGCACCACCATAGCCAGAAGGATGAACATGCCGATTTTTTCCAGCTTGAGCGCCGCAAAAAGGTTGGCGTTCATTTCCATCCAGGAACGGGCGTAGAAGGGCGAGCCCAGCTCCGTGCCGATGCGGGCGGCGGTTTTGTCCGCTGCAAAAAGGTCGGCTACAGTGATCTCCACTCCGGAAAGGTAGCCTTCGGGCAGGCCCAGCACGTCACGTGCGGCCGCCAGGCTTACAAAGGCCAAGGAGGAATCGTACTCAAACATGCCGGTTTTGAAAATGCCCGCCACGGCAAATGGCCGGATGCGCGGGGCATAGCCCGAAGCCGTCTTCTGCCCCGAAGGGGAAAGCAGGTTGACCCGGCTGCCCAGGCCCAGGCCCAGGCGTTTGGCCAGCTCATCCCCCACAATAATGCCGGGCGCGTCGTCCTTTTTCTGCAGATTGTCCACCGAGCCCGCGCGCATCTGCCGCAGCATGGAGAGCACCGAAGGCGCGCTCTGCGGGTCTATGCCGCGCAGCACAATGCCCTTGACCCCCCCCGCGCCGGAAAGCATGACCTCCGTATAAATAAAAGGCGTGGCCCCGGTAACGCCCTCTACGGCGCGCACGCGCTGCAGCAGATCCGGAGCGTTTTCAAAGGCCGAAGGCACATAGGAAAGCACAATGGCGTGCGCATTGGCCCCCAAAATTTTGTCGCGCATGTCCGTGGTCAGGCCGTTGTACACGCCCAACACCACCACCAGCGCGCCCACCCCCAGCGCCACGCCCAAAATGGACATGACCGAGATGACCGAGATGAAGGTTTGCTTGCGCCTGGAAAAGAGGTAGCGCAGGGCTACAAAGAGTTCGAACCGCATTGGCGGCATATTGGCCCAGCTTGGGGTTATATTCAAGATTTTTTTTAGATGGTCGGCGCGGGGCGTCTTTTGCCCCCTGGCGGCGTCAAGAGCCTGCGCCGGACCGGGTCTGTACCAAAAGCGTACTATCCCCGCCCCGGCGCAGACTTTTTTCTTGCCAGGGAACAAAGTCCGCCCCGCGCCGGGTTGGCAGCGTCTTTTGCCCCCTGGYGGCGTCAAGAGCCTGCGCCGGACCGGGTCTGTACCAAAAGCGTACTATCCCCGCGCCGGGTTGGCAGCGTCTTTTGCCCCCTGGCGGCGCAAGAGCCCGCGCCGGACCGGGTCTGTACCAAAAGCGTACTATCCCCGCCCCGGCACAGACTTTTTCCTTGCCAGGGAATAAAATGCATCTCGTGATTCCCCTTTTTTCTTCCTTCAGGTTATGCGCCGGACTTCTCTTGGTCGGGGCAGGAACGCCCCTGCAAGAAGGGCGCGGTCCAGCAATCCCCATCGCGCTCTTGCTGTTTTCCGTTCAGGGGGATGCCTGCAGCGCTGAGGAGAAAAGTTTTTTGAAGGATGGGGGGCGTGGGGGGAAGGGAACTTTTGTTCACAAAAGTTCCCTTCCCCCCACAAAATCCAAATTTCCCCCTTACAGCTTCGCCGCCAGGCGGGCGCGGGCGGCGTGGTCCAGGAGGCGTTGGTTGGAGCTGCCGCGGAACTGGAGTTCCAGGTCGCGCAGTTCTTCCACATAGGGGCCGTCGATGAGCAGGTCGGTGAGGTCCAGGAGGCGGGCCGTCCAGGGGTCGGCGGCGGCGCGGCGGTGGAGTTCTTCAAAGGTGTAGCCCGTGAAGGTGACCACGGATTTGCCCAGGGCGTGGGCGCCGGCGGCCACGGGGCAGAGGGCGTTGGCCTGGCAGAAGGGTTCGCCGCCGGAGAGGGTGACGCCGGCCAGTAGGGGGTTTTGGCCCATCTGGTCGAGGGCGGCTTCGGCGGTGAAGAGGAAGCCGCCCTCAAAGCTGTGGGTCTGGGGGTTATGGCAGCCTTTGCAATGGTGCGGGCACCCCTGGGTAAAGAGCACATAGCGCAGCCCCGGCCCGTCCACTATGGATTCCTCCACAATGCCGGAGAGGCGTAGGGGCTGCGCTGCGTGTGGTTCAGGCATGCTTGACACGGTCGCGTTCTTCGGCGCGTTTGGCGTTGTTGAAGCGGTCGAGGGTGCCCACGAGGTAACCGGTGATGCGGCGGGTGCGTTCAAAGCCCAGGCCCTGGCCCACGAGTTTCTGGGCGGGTTTTACTTCCTCGAACAAGCGCGATTTCATCAGCATATGTATTCTCCTTGGTCTGCACTAAGGGTGAGGGTAGGGTATGTGCGTCCCCTGGGCCCTGCCCGGAGGGGACGGCCGCATCAGTCCCAATGGGGCATGTGCGGGTATTTTCTGCGCAGTTGGTTGAGCTTATCAAGGCTTACGCCCTCGCCTTCTTTGCGGCCGCAACGGGGGCAGCAATCGTTGATGACGCCCACGTAGCCGCAGACGGGGTCGCGGTCCAGGGGGTGGTTGATGGAGCCGTAGCCCACGCCCTGGTCGTGCATGTAGCGAATGATGCTTTCAAAGGCTTCGGGGTTTTTGCAGGTGTCGCCGTCCAGTTCCACATAAGTGATGTGGCCGGCGTTGGTCATGGCATGGTAAGGGGCTTCAATCTGGATTTTTTTGAAGGCCTTGATGGGGAAGTACACGGGTACATGGAAGGAATTGGTGTAGTAGTCCCTGTCTGTAATGCCGGGGATGCTGCCGTAGCGGGCTTTGTCCAGGGCCACGAAGCGGCCGCTGAGGCTTTCGGCCGGGGTGGCGATGAGGGTGAAGTTGAGGCCGGTTTTTTCCGACTCCTGGTCGCAGCGCTGACGCATGCGGCCGATGATTTTGAGGCCCAGGGCCTGGGCGTCTTCGCTTTCGCCGTGGTGCACGCCCATGAGGGCCTTGAGGGTTTCGGCCAGGCCGATAAAGCCGATGGTGAGGGTGCCGTGCTTAAGCACTTCGCCGATGCTGTCGTCCCAGTCCAGTTTGTCCGAATCGATCCAGATGCCTTCGCCCATGAGGAAGGGGTAGTTGCGGACTTTTTTGGCGCACTGGATTTTGAAGCGGTGCAGCAGTTGGCGGAAGACCAGGTCGATTTTGTCATCCAGCAGGGCGAAGAAGCGGTCCACATCGCCGTGGGCTTCGAGGCCCAGACGGGGCAGGTTGACGGAAGTGAAGCTGAGGTTGCCGCGGCCGCAGGTGGTCTGGCGATTTTTGTCGTGCACGTTGCCGAGCACGCGGGTGCGGCAGCCCATGTAGGCTACTTCGGTGTTGTAGTCGCCCGCTTTGTAGTACTGCAGGTTGTAGGGCGCGTCCAGAAAACTGAAGTTGGGGAAGAGTCGCAGGGCGGAAACCTCCATGGCCAGCTTGAAAAGATCGTAGTTGGGGTCTTGCGGATTATAGTTGACGCCTTCCTTGACCTTGAAGATCTGCACGGGGAAGATGGAGGTTTCGCCGTTGCCGAGGCCCGCCTTGGTGGCCAGCAGCAGGTTTCTGGTGGTCATGCGGCCTTCGGCGGAAACGTCGGTGCCGTAGTTGATGGAACTGAAGGGCACCTGCGCGCCGGCGCGGGAGTTCATGGTGTTGAGGTTGTGGATGAGGGCTTCCATGGCCTGGTAGGTGCGGCGGTCGGTATAGCGCAGGGCCTCTTGTGCGGCGTAGGCGTGGGCCTTGGCCAGCATTTCGGCCTGGTCCGGCGCAGCCGCGGCCATGCGGCGGCCGTAGTCCTCAATGGAGCCCATGCGGGGGCCTTCGCCCAGCCCGGTCTGGAGGGTCTCCACCAGCTCGCGGGCCGCTTCGGCGTCCAGCCCGGCGGCAATGCGCACATAGGCGCGCAGGGCGCGGCTGTATTCCTTGCGAAAGGTTTTGATAATGCCGCCAGCCATGGCAAAGTCGAAGTGGGGCACGCTCTGGCCGCCGTGCATTTCGTTCTGGTTGGCCTGGATGGCGATGCAGGCCAGGGCTGAGTAGCTTTCAATGGAATTGGGCTCGCGCAGGTAGCCGTGCCCTGTGGAAAAGCCGTTTTTGAACAGGGGGATGAGGTCTATCTGGCAGCACGTTTCCGTGAGCATGTAAAAATCTTTGTCATGGATGTGGATATCGCCGTTGATGTGGGCGGCCGAGGCGTCCTTGGGCAGGATGTAGTTGTCGATAAAGAATTTGGAGCCCTCGGAGCCGTACTTGAGCATGGTGCCCATGGCCGTGTCGCCGTCGATATTGGCGTTTTCGCGCTTGATGTCCTCTTTGAGGGCCGGGGAATAGGTCAGCTTTTTATAGATGTCCATGAGATACGTTTCCGCATTGCGGATTTTCGTATGCTCGGCGCGGTAGAGGATGTAGGCCTTGGCGGTTTTGGCGTAGTCGTACTGAATGAGGCTTTCTTCCACCACGTCCTGGATTTCTTCCACATGTTTGAGGTCGCGGTCTTCCAGTTTTTTGCAGACCTTTTCCGTCACGAAAAGCAGGTCCGTGGGGGACATGTCCTCCCCGCCCACGGCCTTGTTGGCTTTGGTAATGGCGTTAAGAATTTTGACCGAATCAAACGGCACTTCCGTGCCGTCACGTTTGATGATGCAGGCGGGCATGCACACGCTCCCAAATGAATGAGCCATGAAAAAAGTCCGGTCCGCATGGTGCGGGCGGGAGGAAGAGCTCCCCGCCGTGACGGCTCTTCTTCGCCTCTGGCAAAGGCCCGTTGCCAGGGGGGATAGTGGGTTGAAAGCAGGTCTTCCGGCTTGCCGGCCGCCCTTCGGCCTTCCCGGAAAAAATCCAGTGGCGCACGAGGAAAGGCGGCGTTTACAGCGGCTTACGGCGGCGGGTCCGCTCCCGCTTTACACGGGATTCCCTATTAAGCTCACGAGCGCTTTCAATGTCTAGAAAGTTTCAAAAGAATACCGTTCTGTCAATGCAGGTCCGCAAAAAAGCCTTCCAAGGCTCAAAGGAACAGTGTTGTTTCTTTGATAATTTTTTTTGCGTCCATAGTCTTGTTCGTTCTTGCACAAAAAACGGGGCGGGTTTGGGGACCGCCCCTGTGTCTGCGGTTGTTTTGGGGCCGCAGGCAAAAATCCTTTTGACAGGGAGCACCATAGCGCGACGGAGCGGGTTTTTCAAGGCTGCGGCATGTGCGGCAAACCCGCGCCCCGCGCCAACTTCTTCAGTAATATATGGGAAATATTTGATTATTTTTTTTGAATCTGGAAGGCGGTGCGTCCGCCAAGGTCTTGTTGGGCGGTCTGTGTATGGGGGCTCTGCAAGCCCGGCGGGCGTTGCGTGGCGGCCGGAAGCAGCCTTCCGGCCCGGTTCCGTTGTACGGGACGGCACTGACCGGCACCGGCGGTGGGGCCGTAAGAGGCGACAGGTCCAAAGGGGTTGGCCAGGGAGGTTGGCCAGAAGGGTTGCGCGAGGGTGGGGGCCGGAAGGGGCCGGTTGCGGCCCCATCCGTTATTTTTGTGCGGCAATGAGGCTACGCGCCCGTGGCGGCCGCTTCGTCCACAACCCAGATCAGGTCGCCGAAGCCTGGCCGGACCATCTGGGCGGGCAGCGTGGGCTGGGCCAGCAGGTTGAGGGCGCGGGAGAGCACGTCGTGTTTTTCGCCGCCCGTAACCAGGAACATGCAGCAGCGGGCATTGTTGATGACCGGCAGGGTCAGGGTGAGCCGGTCGGCCTTGCGTTCCGGCACATACTGGTCAATGACCAGGCGCTTGCGTTCGGCCAGCGCCGGAGAGTTGGGGAAGATGGAGCCCGTGTGCCCGTCTTCGCCCATGCCCAGCAGCATGAAGTCAAAGCGGGGCAGATCCTGCGGGCCCAGGCTGAAGTCCGTGCGCAGCAGCTGTTCGTATTTGCGGGCGGCCTCCACGGGATCTTCTTCGCCGCGCATGCGGAAAAAGTGGGTGGCGGGCACATGCCCCAGCAGTTCGCGGCGGGCCAGGCCATAGTTGCTGTCCTGGTGTTCGGGGCTGACGCAGCGTTCGTCCACCCAGAAGAAGGTCATTTTGTCCCAGGGCAGGCGGTCGGCCCAGTCCCGGCCTGAAAGCAGGCGAAAGAGGGGGATGGGCGTCTGCCCGCCCGAAAGGGCGATTTTGAACACGCCCCGCTCGGCCACGGCTTCTTCGCAGGCTGCGGCCAGAATGTGGGCCGCGCGTTCGGCCATGGCGGCCGGGTCTTTATGGATGTGCACCGTCAGGTGGATGGAACGGCTGAGGCCCGACATGTTGACAGCTCCTTGAAAATTTGATTGTTGCCGGGGGCTTTCCTGCGCGGCGGCGGTAAGGGCCCGGCGCGCCGGGCGGCATGGAGTATGGCACAGAAGCCAGCGGGAGGAAAGTCGCGCTGCCCCGCCTTTAAAAATAAAAGCCGCGTTCCGTCCGCTCCGTCAGGGTGGCCCGCCCCGGTGACGGGCCGGCGTCCTCTCTGCGGCAATGGGGCGACGCGCACCCGCGATCAGCGCAGTTCTTCCTCCTGGTCCGGCAGATCCGTGATATGCAGCACCTCGCCGTTGGCCAGGCCTAAGGTCTTCCAGATAGGCCTGCAGGTCAGTGCGCCCGCCGCGCGCACGTTCTGCCCCGTGGGGCTTGCGGCGTCCAGTTCTATGGTCCAGCGGTGGTCCAGGGCTTCGCCGGGGGGGGTGGGCTGTACGACGTTGCACTGGCGGCGCAGCAGTTCCCGCCCGTCCAGATCCAGCACCGCAGCCTCAAAATTCATGTTGTTGACGCGCGTGGCGCCGTTGTTGCGGGCCCGCAGGTGCAGCACCAGCAGCAGCGTCTTGCCGTCCGAAAGCGTACCCGCCTCGGCCGTGCAGTCCTGAATAGGAAAATCCTGGTAAAAACGCGCGGTAACGGCGGCGTTTTTTTCCTCCACCTTCTTGCGCCGGGCCGCCATGCGTTCCAGCTGCGCGGCGCGGAACTCCCGCACCAGTTGAGCGCTGTTGACAATACGGCGGATTTTCCAGCTCTCCACAGGGGTGCGCTCCAGTTCCATAAGCAGGGTAAACGTGCGGTCCAGCAGAGGGTGGTGCACGGTGGCCCGCACCAGGGCGACGGTATCGCCTGCTGTCTGCAGGCTGCAGCTCGCGGCCAGCTGGGTGTAAAAGTCCTGCGGCAGCACATAGAGCGGCGTTTTCAGCCGCTGGGCCAGGTCCGGAGTTTCCTTTAGGGGCTCTTCCTTGATCCGGGCCTGGCGGAGCAGCGCCGTCTGGATCAGGTCGCTCAGGTCGGTGATCTGTGCCGGCCCCGGCCGCGCGAAGGGATAGCTCTGCGCCGCCACCACGGCCAGCTGGTTGCCCAGAGCGTTGAAATCCACCAGGTTGGCCAGGGCCGACAGGTCTGCCGGGTGCAGGGCGCCCTTTAATTCTTCAAAGGCATGCGCGGCCGTCTGACGGAACTGCCAGTAATTCCAACCGATATAGCCGCCCAGGGCCGTCACCAGCACCGTAAGCGCAATGGTCAGGGGCAGAAGGTGCCGCCGCACAACGGCGGCGGCATCGTGGACAAAAGCCGGAGGCGACAGGTGGGGCAGCTTCATGGTGTGCGCGTCCGGGGGTTGGAGGGCAGGGACGTGCGGGGGCCATATTCCATAACCGGTTCCGGCCTGGGCAGGCGGCCGGGCTTGAGCCGCAAAGGCAGAGGCGTGACGCGGCCGGGCGGGGCCAGGTCCAGGCGGATGACGCCCCAGGCCCCCAGGGGCAGCCAGCGTGGGCCAGAGCCGCGTTGTACGGCCTCGCAGCAGCCCCCTCGCCAGAAGCCGCGCGGCAGGACCAGGGCGCTGCCGCCGTGCAGGCGCCCCGCAGCCAGCCTGCGCATCTGGCGCCACAGCGACCACCAGCAGCGGGCCGTGCCGGGCCAGGGCTGTTTGCGTCCCGTAAGACGGTGCACGGCGTAGGCCGGTGAGGCTGCATTCCAGAAGGTTACGGCCAGCCCGCGGGCCGTGACGCGCAGGGCTTCGGCCAGCATTGGGGCCGTGTCGGCCAGGGCTGCCGCGTCCAGGTGCAGTACGCACCAGTGGAAAGCGTCGTTCTCAAAGGGCAGGTGGTCGGCGGCGGCGGCCAGCACTTCCACACGCGGGCCCAGGCGGGCGCAGGCCGCAGCCCGCAGTTCCGGGGCGCGTTCTGTGGCGGTGACGTCAAAGCCGCAGTTCCAGAGCAGGGGCAAAAAAACGCCGTCGCCGCAGTTGACCTCCAGCAGCTGGTGTTCCCGGCGTGGCCAGACGGCCAGACTGTGCTGGAGAAGGTCTTTCTGGGCGTTGCGCACAAAGCCGCGCGCGGGCGCTGCGTCCAAAGATTTCATCGCTGCCGCCTTGCTGGTCCCTGTAGGCCATACTGCCGTAGTATGGGGCACGCGGGGCCAAATGGCAAGCCCCGCGCGCGGCCGCAGAGCCCCCTACAGAGCGGCCACGGCCTCTATTTCTACCTGTGCGCCCAGGGGCAGGGCGGCCACCTGCACGCAGGAGCGGGCCGGGCAGGGCGCGGTGAAATATTGCTTGTAGACTTCGTTAACAGCGCAAAAGTCCTTCATATCTGTAATGAACACCGTGGTTTTGACCACCTGGGCGGCGTCGAGCCCGCGCGCCTTGAGCAGGGCCATGACGTTTTTGCAGGCCTGGGCCGTCTGGGCGGCCACGTCGCCTTCCGCCAGTTTGCCGGTGGCGGGGTCCAGGGGGATCTGGCCCGAAAGAAACATCAGTCCGCCCGCGCAGACGGCCTGACTGTACGGCCCCACGGCGGCGGGGGCTGCGGCGGTGCTGACCACTTCCTTATTCATAGTGTGCTCCTTGCTGCAAAAGGGTATGTCCTGCGGGCGCTGCCAACGCGCTTCGGCCCGATGGGGTCGGGTCGCCACGGCCCGCCATCGCCCAAGAGTCGCACAGCCCGGCGCGGGAGTCAAAGCTCCGGCGGCCTTGAAAAAGCGCGCGCCTGCGGCTATGGTCGGCAAAACCGCTGCCGCGCCCGTGCGGACGGCGGATGACGGAAAACAGGGAGCATCATGAGCAACGAACCGGACAAGATCATCTATTCCATGATCCGCGTCAGCAAACGCCACGGCCAACGCGAAGTATTGAAGGATATTTCCCTTTCCTACTTCTACGGGGCCAAGATCGGCGTGCTGGGGCTCAACGGAGCGGGCAAATCCAGCCTGCTGAAAATTCTGGCGGGGGTGGACCAGGCCTTTGAGGGCAAGACCGTGCTGGCCCCGGGCTACAGCCTGGGCTACCTGGAGCAGGAACCTCTGGCCGGTGAAACGCGCACCGTGCGCGCAGTGGTGGAAGAGGGCGCGGCCGACCTGGTAGCCATTGCCCGCGAATTTGAAGAAATCAATGCTCGTTTCGCCGAACCTATGGAACCGGAGGAAATGGACGCCCTCATCGCCCGTCAGGCGCAGGTGCAGGAGCTCATGGACGCCAAAAACGTCTGGGATCTGGATTCCCGGCTGGAAATGGCCATGGACGCCCTGCGCTGCCCCCCCGGCGATATGCCCGTGGACCGCATCTCCGGCGGCGAGCGCCGTCGCGTAGCCCTTTGCCGGCTGCTGCTGCAGAACCCCGACATTTTGCTGCTGGACGAACCCACCAACCACCTGGACGCGGCCTCGGTGGCCTGGCTGGAGCGCTACCTTTCGTCCTTCCCCGGCACGGTCATTGCCGTGACCCACGACCGGTATTTTCTGGACAACGTGGCGGGCTGGATTCTGGAGCTGGACCGGGGCCGGGGCATCCCCTGGAAGGGCAACTATTCCTCATGGCTGGAGCAGAAGCAGAAGCGCCTGGCCAATGAGGACAAAACCGAGGCCCAGCGCCAGAAAACGCTGCAGCGCGAACTGGAATGGGTGCGCATGTCGCCCAAGGGGCGGCACGCCAAGGGCAAGGCCCGGCTCAATGCCTACGAGGCTATGCTCTCCCACGAAAGCGAACGCCGCGCGCCCGACCTTGAAATTTACATTCCGCCGGGACCGCGCCTGGGCAAGAGCGTCATTGAGCTGGATGGCGTGCGTAAAAGTCTGGGCGACCGGGTGCTTATGGACGGGCTTACGGCCGTCATCCCGCCGGGAGCCATTGTGGGCATTGTGGGGCCCAACGGCGCGGGCAAGACCACGCTTTTCAACATGCTGGCCGGACGGGAACAGCCCGATGCCGGCACGTTGCGCGTGGGCGAAAGCGTGCGCTTCGCCTATGTGGACCAGGGACGGGAATCCCTTACCCCCGGCAAGACCGTGTACGAGCTCATCAGTGAAGGCCGCGAAACCGTGACCCTGGGCGGCCGCGAGGTCAACGCCAGGGCTTATTGCACGCGCTTCAACTTCCACGGCGCGGACCAGCAGAAAAAGGTGGACGTGCTCTCCGGCGGAGAGCGCAACCGTCTGCACCTGGCGCGCATGCTCAAATCCGGGGCCAACGTGCTGCTGCTGGACGAACCCACCAATGATATTGACGTGAACACCATGCGCGCCCTGGAAGACGCCCTGGACAACTTCGCGGGCTGCGTGCTGGTCATCAGCCACGACCGCTGGTTCCTGGACCGCGTGGCCACGCACATCATGGCCTTTGAAGATAATGCCGAAGTAGTCTTTTTTGAAGGCAACTACACGGACTATGAGGACGACCGGCGTAAGCGCCTTGGTAAGGAAGCGGACACGCCCCACCGTCCCAAGTTCCGCAAGCTGACCCGCTGAGCTTCGGGCGCGGCCCGGACCGGCGGCGTACAGGAGAAACGTCATGACCCACCTGTTCCCCTCACAAAGGCCCGGCAACGGTCGCGCCCGCTCCCCGCTGGGCCGCATTGCGTGCGGCCTGGCCGCGCTGCTCCTCTGGGCCGCACCCGCCTTTGCCGTGGAAAGCCCCACGGCCCCCACGCCGCCCGCCAGCGTGCTGTTGTCGCCTTCCGGCGCACTGCTGGAGGTGGCGCATACGGCCCCCGTCCTTACAGAGAATGGCCGCAGCGTGCTGCAGTTCGTCCTGCCCGGTGGCGCGCGGGATCTGGACGTGCGCGTGCCTGGGCAGGTGCTGACCAGCTGGAGTACGAGCCCCTTGCCGCTGGCGACCGGCGGCGCGCTGGGCAAACAGCGGGCGGAACTGGAACACGGCGTGCGCGCGCTGGCCGGCAAGCTGGAGGCCGTCAAGGCTCGGCTGGCCCTCTGGCAGGGCGACACGCGCGGCCTTTCCGTGCAGGAATTGGCCGAACGCGACAAGCGCCTGAGTGATACCCTGCCCAACCTGTCTTATGAAAAGGCCGATCTGGAATACCGTCTGACCCTGGCGCAAGAGGCTCTTAAGCAACTGCCCCAGGCTCCGGATCTGGGGCAGCTGGTGTCCGTGGTCCTGCAGTCGCCGGTGAGCGAAACGGCCCTGCCCGTGCGCTACAGCTACAGCCTTCCCAATTGCGGCTGGCGGCCCGTGTATACCTTTGAAGCCACGCCAGACGCGGTCAGGGACGCCAAGACAAAGGTGCGTCTGCTGGCCGAAGTTTGGCAGTATTCCGGCATGGACTGGAGCAAAGCCCGGCTGACCCTGGCCAATGGCGCTGCCGGCCCGCGCGAACCCGCGCCCCTGCCGCGCTGGGTAGTGGAGGCCCGGCCCCAGCCCCAGCCTTTGGCCGCGCTCCGCACGGGTGAGACGCTGAGCTTTCCGGTGGTGGGGGCCGCCAAGGCGGACGCCGCCCCTGTGCGCCACGACGCGGGCGGGGTTTATGCCGTCTGGACGCCCAAAACCCCCGGCCTGGACCAGGGCAAGACGCGCCTGCTGCTGGCGGAGGACGTCTGGAAGACGCCCCTGCAGTGGGTGGCCCGGCCTACCGGCGGGCAGGGCCTGGTCTGGCTGCGGGCGCAGGCCACGCCCCCTGCGGGCACGGCCTGGCCCGACGGCGCGGCGGAATTTTTCATGGACGGGCAGCGGGTGGGCTCCGGCCTGTTCCAGCCGCGCGGCGCAACCACAGAACTCTTTTTCGGCCCGGACCCGCGCGTCAGCCTGCGCGTGACGGCAGACAGCCGGGGCCGCGGCGAAAGCGGCTTTGTGGGCAAGACCCGTACCTGGACCTGGGCCTGGACCTACGAAATCATCAACGCGCGTAAACAGGCCGTGCCCGTGCGGCTGGAACGCCCCTTGCCCGAAATTGTGGACAAGGACGTGCGCCTGAACACCAAAAACACCCCCCAGGCCAAGGAAGAACCCGCTGAACACCGGCTGGTCTGGGAGCTGGAAGCCCCTGCCGGGGGCAAGGCCACAGTGCGGCACGAACTGACCCTGAGCGCCCCGGCGGATATGCCCCTCGCGCCGGTGGCCCCGTAGGCGACGTCCATGAAGGCGCTGGGGGCCGTGGCGGCGGTCCTGTGCACGTTCTTCTGGTCCGTTGCGGCGGGGGCTGCCCCTGTCGCCTCTGCCGCAACGGCCGGAGCGCCCGTGGCGGCGTCCCCTGCCGCGCCCGTCGTTGTTGACCCCTGGGCGGAACAGCCCTGGGATCAGCGTCGGGCCCTGCCCAATGACAGCCGTCCGCCGAAGCGGCGCGAGCCTTTGCACATGCTGCCGCCCCTGCCCACGGACCCCGCCGCCGTGGGCATGGTCCGGCGGGTGGCCTTGCCGGACGGGCCCAAGGTGGCGGCCCTGACCTTCGACCTTTGCGAGCTGGACACCGTCACCACGGGCTACAACGCGGCCATTATCAACTTTTTGCGGGCCGAAAAGCTGCCCGCCACATTGTTTATGGGCGGCAAATGGATGCGCACCCACGCCGCGCGGGTGCGGCAAGTGCTGACGGAGCCCTTGTTTGAGGTGGGCAACCATGCCTGGAGCCACGGCAATTTTGCCCTGCTTTCGCCGGAGGGCATGCGGGCGCAGGTGCTCTGGACCCAGGCGCAGTACGAGCTTTTGCGCGAAGACGCGCTGGCGGCGGCGCGGGCCGTCGGCGGCCCGCAGCCTTCCATCCCGCCCGTGCCCGTGCTCTTTCGGCTGCCCTATGGCCGCTGTTCGCCGCAGGCGCTGGACCTGCTGGCCGGGCTGGGGCTGACCGTGGTACAGTGGGATGTGGTGGCCGAAGGGGGTGGGGACAACAGCGCGCCAAAGCAGGCGCTGGAAGTGGCCCGGCGGGTGCGTCCGGGGTCTATCCTGCTGTTCCATGCCAACCGTGTGCCCCACGGTTCGGCCGCGCTGCTGCGGGGCGTGGTGGCTGCCCTGCGAGCACAGGGCTACAGCTTTGTGACCGTGAGCCGACTGCTGCGCATGGGCGAGCCCCGGCGCACCACGGACGGCTATTTTACCGTGCCGGGGGATAATCACGCCCTGGATGGACGCTTCGGCGTGGACGGCACAGGGCGGCACACGCCCTTTACCGGACGTTGAGGCGGCCGGGGCGTGCAGCCCCCAATTCCTCGGCCCAATTTCTGCGGCCCGGTCCCGGCGGGCGCGCCCCTCTTGCGGCGCGGTCCTCCGGCCCATCCTGCCGCATCAGGAGAACATTGTGCGCAACCTTGCGACCTCCGGCCCGGAATCCTTGTGGCAGTATGTTTTTTTTGATCTGGACGGCACCGTCACCGCCTCCCACATGGGCATCATCCGCTCCGTGCAGTACGCCTTGCGGCAGATGGGGCGTCCCGTGCCGGAAGCGGAAGCCCTTATGCCGCTCATCGGCCCGCCTTTGCAGGAATCCTTCGGCAAGCTGTTGGGCGGGGATCCGGACCTGGCGCGGGAGGCCACCCGCCTGTATCGGGAATATTACACGGTTACGGGTATTTACGAAAATAAAGTCTATGACGGCGTGGAGGACCTGCTGCGCACCTTGCAGGAAGCCGGACGCATGCTCTGCCTGGCCACCTCCAAGCCGGAGCCTTTCGCCCGTCGCATTCTGCAGCATTTCGGCCTGGACGGTTATTTCAGCCAGGTGGCGGGCGCGGAGCTGGACGGCCGCCGCACGGGCAAGACGGAGGTGCTGCGTTACGCCGCCGCCCTTTGCGGCATGACGGACCCGGCCACGGGTCTTATGGTGGGCGACCGCAAATATGATGTGGCGGGTGCGCACAGCGTGGGCCTGGCCTGTGCGGGCGTGCTCTACGGCTACGGCAGCCGTGAAGAGCTGCAGGAAGCCGGCGCGGACTGGCTTTGCCCGGACCCGGCCTGTCTGCGTGAGCTGGTGCTGGGGCGCTGAGGCCGGAGGCGTGGTGGGGAGCGCGGCCCCGGTTCCGAGCGCCCGGACGCGGGCGGCAGAAAATGGCAGGATCCCTGCCCGGAGGAATGCATGGTGCAGATAACCCTTGCCCGCGTGTACGACCGGCCCGGTCCAGAAGCGGGCTTTCGCGTCCTGGTGGACAGGGTCTGGCCGCGCGGAGTGGCCCGCGTCGGCGCGCCCTGGGACGTGTGGCTCAAGGAGCTGGCCCCTTCTACGGCCCTGCGGCAGTGGTTCGCCCACGACCGGGCCCGGTGGGAGCCCTTCCAGGAGCGGTATTTTCAGGAGCTGGACGCCGACGCCCCAGCCCGCGCGGCCCTGGAAGAACTGCGGGGGCTGCTGGCCCGGCACGCCGCGCTGGTCCTGCTGTATGCGGCCAAGGATGTGGAGTGCAACAATGCCGTGGCCCTGCGGCGCTATCTGCAGGAACGCGGCGGCGACCAGGTTGCCGCCCACGGCGCGGCCTTGCCCTGAAGTCGCGCAGCGCAGAGTTCTTTTGTGCAAAAGGCGTTGCGCCCGGCAAGCGTGAACGGGCCGCGTTCTTCCGGGCGTTTCCGGACCGGGGATGCCCGGCCTGTGCTCAGAAAATAAAAGAAGTTGCGGAGGTGGGGCGCTTTTGCCGCCCCTTTCCGCAGCAAAAGCAACTCCTCCAACCTGTTCCATGGTGGGGCGACATGGCGGCATTTTTGGTATTGCAGGCGGCGCGCTTCGGCGATCTGGTTCAGAGCGGGCGGCTGTTGCGCGGGTTGCAGGCGCAGGGAGAAACACACTTGGCCGTGGACGCGGGCTTGGCCCCTCTGGCCCGGCTGCTCTATCCCTTTGCCCAGGTCTGGGAATTGGCCCTGCACGGGCGGCCCACGGGCGCGGCCCTGGCGCGCAATCGAGAAGTTTTGGCCCAGTGGCGGCGGCAGGACTATGCGGCGGTTTACAACTGCAATTATTCCGGGTTGACGGCGGCGCTCTGTCGGGTTTTCGCGCCGGAGCAGGTACACGGCTACCGGCCCACGCCGGGCGGCCTGCTGCGTTCGCCTTGGGCCGCCCTGGGTTTCGGGCTGAGCGCCCGGCGGGCGGAAACGCCCCTCAACCTGGTGGACTTCTGGGGCCATTTCTGCGCGGAGCCGGCCTTGCCCGCAGCCGTCAATCCCCGGCCCCTGCCGGGGGGCGGCGGCATCGGGGTAGTGCTGGCAGGGCGGGAAGCCCGCCGTTCCCTGTCTTTGCCGATGCTGACCCAGCTGCTGCCGGCGGTTTTTCGCCTGTTGGGCGGCCCTGCGGTGTTCTTGCTGGGCACGGCGGCGGAACAGCCCGCCGCCCGGCGGCTGCGGCGTCTGTTGCCGACGCAGGTGCAGGAGCGCGTCCGGGACCTGTGCGGCAAAACGGACTGGCCGGGGCTGACGGCGGCGCTGACTGGCCTGGACCTGCTGCTCACGCCAGACACGGGCACCATGCATTTGGCCGCGCGCCTTGGCGTGCCGGTGCTGGCCTTTTTTCTCTCCTCGGCCTGGGCGCACGAAACCGGCCCCTACGGTCCGGGGCACCATGTCTGGCAGGCGGCTTTGCCCTGCGCGCCGTGTCTGGAGTCCGCGCCCTGTCCCAGGGGCACGGCCTGCGGCAAACCTTTGGCGTCGGCGGACGTGCTGCGCTCCGTGGCCGCTGTGCTGCGGGGCGGGCCCGTGCCGCCCCCGCCGCCGGGGCTGCAGGTCTGGCGCACAGGGCTGGACGTTCTGGGCGGCCGTCTGGATCTGCTGGCCGGTGAGGACGCCCACGCGGCAGCGCGGGCGCACTGGCGGGCCTTGCTGTTCCGGCGTCTGCGGCTGCCGGATGCGTCGGAACAGGGGAATACGCCCGCGCCGGAATGGTTTGCCCCGGATGCGGGCTGGATGTTGCCGCCAGGGAGGTATTGCTGATGTCCGCCACGTCGTTGCGCATTCTTGTGGTGCTGCCCATGTACGGAGGATCTCTGCCCATCGGGCGCTACTGCGCCGCCGCTCTGCGCGGTCTGGGGCATCAGGTGCGCGTATTTGACGCGCCGCTGCTGTACCCGGCCTTTACCGGCGTGCGCGGTCTGGGGCTGGCCCCGGCCCCGGCCGGACAGCTGGAAAACGCCTTTCTGCAGTTCGTTTCGCAAGCCGTCTGGGCTATGGTGCGGGAGCAGGAACCCCATCTGGTGCTGGCTCTGGCCCAGGCCCCGCTGGGGCGCGGGCTGCTGCAGCGCCTGCGCCGGGCCGGGGTGCGCACGGCCATGTGGTTTGTGGAGGACTACAAGGTCTTTGAGTACTGGCGGGCCTTTGCTCCCCTTTACGACCTGTTTGCGGTCATCCAGAAGGCGCCTTTTTTCTCCCTGCTGGCCGGGGCGGGGCAGCCCAATGCCCTGTACCTGCCCCTGGCGGCTCTGCCGGAGTTTCATCGTCCCCAGGAACTCAGCCCGGAGGAACAGCGGGAATACGGCGCGGACATCGGCTTTCTGGGCGCGGGGTACCCCAACCGGCGGCGGGCCTTCCGCAGCCTGGTGGGGCGGGATTTCAGGATCTGGGGGTCGGATTGGGAGAACGAGCCCTTGCTTGCCCCGCACTTGCAGCGCCAGGGCGCGCGTATCGGGGAGGAGGAGTGCGTCAAAATCTACAACGCCACCCGCGTGAACCTCAATCTGCATTCCAGCGTGAGCGATGCGGATGTGGTCGCCCAGGGTGACTTTGTCAATCCGCGCACCTTTGAGCTGGCCGCCGCCGGGGCCTTTCAGCTGGTGGACGCGCGCGCTCTTTTGCCGGAATTGTTCGCCCCCGGAGAGCTGGCCACTTTCACCTCCCTGCCGGAAATGCTGCTGGGCATTGATTATTACCTGGCCCACCCCGAAGAACGCCGGGCCATAGCCCAGCGCGGCCGGGAGCGCGTGCTGGCGGAGCACACCTACGCCCGCCGCATGGAAACCCTGCTTGCGGCTGTGGCGGATTGCCTGGGCCCCTGGCCGGAGGCGGAGGCCCCAAAGGCGGCGGACTGCGGCGCTGCAGCCCTGCCGCCAGACCTAGCGGCAGGGCTGCAAAATATGGTGCACAGCCTGGGCCTGGGCCCCCACGCGGGCTTTGCCGATGTGGTGGCCGCCCTGCGGGCCCGCAGCGGCGTACTGAACGAAGCCGAAGCCGGCCTGCTTTTTTTGGATGAGTGGCGCAAGCAGTACAGGCGCTAGAGCAGTTTACAAATGAAATGAGTTAATTGCTCTGCAAGGATTTTCTTGAAAATCCTTGCCACGAAATGCGAGAAGGCAGGCTTTTGCCTGCCGTAAGCGAGCATTTCAAGTGTTAACTACTCTAGGGCATTTCAATTTTGAAAAGCCCTGGCGGTTGCCTACGCAGACGCCCACCGTGGAGGCGCAAGTGCAAGGGGGCCTTTCGGCCCCCTTTGTCATGCTGCGCGCCTCCGGGCTGTCAGGCCAGTGGACGCAGCGAGGTGGTGTAGATGCGGGCCACGCGCTCCCTGGAGGCCTTGACCGGAGCCACGGAGAGCAGCAGGCTCAGCGACGGGGTCTGTTCCACCAGGTCGCAGAAGCGGGGCACGTCTGTTTCCTGCACGCCTATGTCCTCCAGCTTCTGAGGTACGCCCACGGCCGCGAGCCAGGCTTCCACGGCACGGGCGGCTTCGTGGGCCTCTGCGGGCACGCCCTGGAGGTCGGGGGCCAAGGGCTGCAGGATATGGGCCAGCAGGCCGGGGCGGGCCGGGTAACATTCCAGAATCACGGCGGGCAGCAGTACGGCCAGGCCCAGACCGTGGGCCAACTGCGGGCAGACGGCGCTCAGCGGGTGCTCCAGGGCATGAGTAAAGTGCAGCAGGCCGTTGTCAAAGGCTACGCCCGCCTGCAGGGCGGCAAAGCACAACTCGTAGCGCGCCCTGAGGTTGGCCGGATTTTCCAGCGCCTTGGGCAGCCAGGTGTGCACCAGGCGGATGGTTTCGCGCGCCAGCAGCACGGCCAGAGGGTTGGAGACCGTGCTGGTGGCCGCCTCTATCACATGATTGACGGCGTCAATGGAAACATAGCGGGTCTGGTCTGGGGCCAGGGCCGCCATGAGGGCCGGATCGTCGATGGCGTAGCGCGGGTAGATGCAGTCGTAGGCAATGGCGGGCTTATAATTGAGCTTCGTCACCGTGGCCACGGCAAAGCGGTTGACCTCACTGCCCGTGCCGTGGGTCAGGTTGACGGCCACGATGGGCAGGGCCTTTTCAGGCGTAAAGCGGAAGCAGTAGAGGTCTTCGGCGGTCTTGTCCGGATAGGCCAGCATAATGGCGGCGCTCTTGGCGCAGTCGATGGGGCTGCCGCCGCCGATGGCCAGGACCGCTCCCACGCCCCGTGCGCGGCCCAGGGCCGTGGCCTCGTCCACGCTGTCGGTAGTGGGGTTGGGCGTCACCTTATTGTACAGGGCCAAGGCCATACCCTGACGGGAAGCCGCTGCCTCCAGCTTGTCCCAGGCGCCCGTGACCTTGTAGGCATGCCCGCCCGTGACGCAGAGCAGGGCGTTGATGCCCTCCTGGCGGAATTGGGCCAGAATGTCGTCGAGCTTGTCAATGGCGCCCACGCCCAGGTATGCTGTAGTCTTGACGCGCAGTTCCCGTACCGCATTGTAGTCGCAAGCCTCATCCCACATGGTTTCCTCCTTATTTCACCGGGCGTCCAGGATATGCGCAGGGCAGATCCTGGGCGCCTGATGAATTGATATTTTTTTCACAAGAAAAAAATACGCCTGCCGTGCGGGGGAGTAAAGGGCTGTGGTGGGGGCTATAGGCGCAAAAGGGGAAGATGGATGGGAATAAGGTAATAATTTTATTTTGTTATATGTATAACGGGGTTGTTAAAAAAATTACAAGCAACTGCGCAGGACAAAAAGGCAGTATGCTGACTGCCGCCAACAGCCAGGGACGTGCTGCCCCTATGCGTCTGAGGGCCGACGGACGTTAGAGCAGTTAGCGAATGAAATGAGCTAACTGCTCTGCAAGGATTTTCTTGAAAATCCTTGCCACGAAATGCGAGAAGGCAGGCTTTTGCCTGCCGTAAGCGAGCATTTCAAGTGTTAAATGCTCTAGGGGCGCGCGCTTCAGCGGCGCGAGCCCAGAATGCCGCCCATGAGACCGCGCAGAATTTTTCTGCCGATTTCCCGGCCGATGGTGGTACTGACCGTGCGGGCCATGCGCAGGGACAAATCGCTGACCACATCGCCCAGATCCGGGTTTTCTCTGGCTTCGCGCCGGGCCCGGCGTTCCGCTTCGCGCTCCTGTTTTTCTGTTTCCCTAGCCTGCTTTTCCGCCGCTTTGGCCGCTTGCGCCTGCCGGACGGCCGCCTCTTTTTGTCGGAAGTGGGCCTCCAGCCGTTCGTAGGCCGATTCCCGGTCCAGGGGCGCATCATAGCGGCCTGCCAGACGCGAGGTCCGCAGTACTGCTTCCCGTTCCGCGTCCGTAACGGCCCCCACCCGGCTTTCGGGCGGGAGAATGAGGGCCCGCTCCGTCATGCCGGGCTTGCCCCTGGGGTCTAGGAAGGAAACCAGAGCTTCGCCCGTGCCCAGTTGCGGGATGACCGCTTCGGGGTCCAGGGCCGGATTTTCCCGAAAGCTCCGGGCTGCGGCGCGCAGGGCCTTCTGTTCCTGCGGCGTGTAGGCGCGCAGGGCGTGCTGCACCCGGTTGCCCAGTTGGGCCAGCACTGCGCCCGGCACGTCCAGAGGGTTCTGGGTGCTGAAATAGACCCCCACGCCCTTGGAGCGGATAAGCCGTACCACCTGCGCCATTTTGTCCAGCAGGGCTTCGGGCGCGTCGTCAAACAGCAGATGGGCTTCGTCAAAGAGCAGTACCAGGCGCGGTCTTTCAGGGTCGCCCACTTCGGGCAGCTGCTCAAACAGCTCTGAAAGCAGCCAGAGCAGCACGGCGGCGTAGAGGCGGGGCCGCTGCATGAGCTCCCGCGCGTCCAGAATATGAACCAGGCCGCGCCCCCGCAGATCCTGGAGCAGCAGGTCTTCCAGGCGCAGGGCCGGTTCGCCGAAGAATTTGTCCCCGCCTTCTTCCTCCAGGCGCAGCAGGCCGCGCTGGATGGCCCCGATGCTGGCCGCGCTCACATTGCCGTAGGTATTGCGGAAGGAAGCGGCGTTTTCGCTGGCGTAGGCCACCATGCTGCGCAGATCTTTGAAATCCAGCAGCAGCAGGCCCTGGTCATCGGCCATGCGGAAGACCAAGTGCAGAACATCGGCCTGTACGGGGCTGCAGTCCAGCAGACGGCTGAGCAGCAGGGGGCCCATATCGCTTACTGTGGCGCGCAGGGGGTGGCCGCGCTGTCCGGTCACGTCCCAGAAGCAGACAGGATAGGCCTGGTTGACATAGCCCTTGTCCCGCAGGCCCAGGTCCGCCACGCGTGCGGCAATGCCGCCCGTGGGCTGCCCGGCCTGGCTCAGGCCGCCCAGGTCGCCTTTGACGTCAGTCATAAAAACAGGCGTGCCCAGCAGGCTGAAATTTTCCGCCAGGGTCTGGAGGGTGACGGTTTTGCCCGTGCCGGTAGCCCCGGTCACCAGGCCGTGCCGGTTGCCCATGCCCGGCGTAAGGCAGATTTCCCGTCCCGCCGCCATGGCCACACATATTTTTTTATCGCTGGTCAGCATGCCGTCCTCCCGTCAAGGCATAGGGGTGCCGCCTTGTTGTAGCGAGAAATCGGCGCAAAGACAAAGGGGCCTTCCGGGGAGAGACGCCCCCCCTGGCTTCCCTTATGCTGGTTATCGGCGCCGGGGCCATCGGCGCTTCACACGTCACAGATTCCGGCTTCTGGTTCGTCAAGGAGTCCCTTGGCATTCCCATGGGCTCCATGTACGCTACCTATACCGCCGGAACGACCATAGCGGCAGTGCTTGGTCTTATCGGCACGTTGCTGCTTTCCATGTTCCTGTAAGCCTGTTTCCCGGTCTCCTCCCCGGACCGGGAAACACACGCACGGGCCCCTTCCCGCCAATCTGTCTTTTCCACAAGGAACAGATATGAAAATCGTCATCGCGCCGGATTCGTACAAGGAATGTCTGTCAGCCGTGCAAGTGGCTGCGGCCATTGAACAGGGTTTCCGTGAAATCTTTCCAGACGCCGTTTTTGTTGCCGTGCCCGTGGCCGACGGCGGGGAGGGCACCGTGGACGCCATGGTGGCGGCTACCAAGGGCCGCCGCGAGACCGTGACGGTCAAGGGCCCCTTGGGGGCGCCCGTCGAAGCCGGCTACGGCCTGACGGGCGACGGCTCTACGGCGGTTATTGAAATGGCCGCCGCCAGCGGACTTGGGCTTGTGCCGCTTGCCAAGCGCAATCCGCTCTATACCACCAGTTACGGCACGGGGCAGCTTATCCGCGCGGCCCTTGACGCAGGAGCGCGCAAATTCATCCTCGGCATCGGCGGTAGCGCCACCAATGAGGGTGGGGCCGGCATGCTGCAGGCGCTCGGCGTGCGGCTGCTCAAGGCCGACGGCCGGGAAATAGAGCCCACTGGCCAAGGCTTGGGTGAGCTGGCCGCCATTGATATGTCCGACTTTGACAGCCGGTTGCAAGACGCCGTGATCGACGTGGCCTGTGATGTGGACAACCCCCTGTGCGGTCCGCGCGGGGCTTCGGCCATTTTCGGCCCCCAGAAGGGCGCCACGCCGGATCTGGTGGAGCGGCTGGACGGCTATCTGCGGAACTTTGCCGCCATAACCCTCCGCGACCTGGGCGTAAATATGGCGGACATGCCCGGTGCGGGAGCCGCCGGAGGCATGGGCGCCGCCATATACGCCTTTCTGGGCGGGCGTCTGCGCCCCGGCAGCGAAATCGTCACCGAGGCCGTGGGGCTTGACGCTGCGGTCAGCGACGCGGATCTGGTCATCACCGGCGAAGGGCGCATCGACGGGCAGACGGCCTTTGGCAAAACGCCTGTGGGCGTGGCCCGCGTTGCCAAACGCCATAACAAGCCCGTTATTGCCATCGGCGGTTCACTGCGAAGCGACGTGGGCGCTGTTTTCGCGCACGGCATCGACGCCGTTACCAGCGTGCTGTACCGCCCTTGCAGCATTGATGAAGCATTGGCCGAAGGCGGAGAAAACCTGCGCATGGCCGCGCGTAATGTCGCCTCTATGGTCGCTGTAGGCCTGGGACTGAACGGAAGGGCGCGCTGACATGCCCGGCGCTTACGGGGCAAGCTGGCACGCGCACCCGGCGTACAACATGTGTTTTCTCTGCGCTATGGCCGCCGCCTGGGGAATGTACGCCCTTATCTATCTGGCGGGCATTCCCTGGGCTTCGCAGCAGGCCAATGTGCTGGTTTTTGCCATAGCGGGGCTGTGTTTCATTTTTATTTTTGTGCTGCCCCGCTATGGCCTGAAACCCACGGTCGTGCGCTATGCCGTCATGGCCGTCACCCTGATTCCCTCTCTGGCCAACGGTCAGGAATTGGTGCGTCAGAGTGGTTTTCTGGATTAGGGCGAGGGCGCGTTAAAGCTACTCTGCCCCGCAGGCAGCCCGCATGACGACCTTGATGTCCGCAGGTCGGCCGAAGTAGGGCCAGGTGGTTACCAGCACGTCCACGCCCGTGGCGGCATAGGCGGCGGCATTGTCGCCGTTAACGCCGCCCGCCGCCAGAATGGTGATGGCCGGAGCTGCGGCCCGCAGGGCGCGCACGGTTTCCGTCAGTACGGGCAGCGGGAATTTCTCGCACTGGATGACGTCCGCGCCGGCCCTGGCCAGCAGCAGGGCTTCTTCGGGCGTGTCCACCTCCACGGCGATTTTGCGTTCGGGCATGGCCTGCCGCCATTGTTCCCAGTGGGCTGCCAGAGCTTTGGCGCCGCCGTCCGCCAGAAAGGCGCGGTGCTGGGCAAAGATGAGGATGGAGTCGGAAAGCCCCTGGCGGTGTACCGTGGCCCCGCCGCAGCAGGCGGCTTCCAGGCAGACGCGCTTGGCCCCCGGCAGGTTTTTGCGGGTCACGGCCACCTGCACGCGCGGGTTGGCGGCCCGGGCCCGCTCCACCATGAGGGCGGCGCGTCCGGCAATGCCGCTCATATATTCCATGAGGCTCTGGCAGGCCTTCCAGCAGCGGTGCAGATCGGCGGCGGCCCCGCGGGCCGTAAGAAAAACTTCGCCGCCGCGCGGGCGTGCGCCGTTGCCGGCCGTGGCCGTGACCGCCAGACCCTGGTCGCGGAGCAGCCAGGCCGCTTCGTCCGCGCCGCCGAGCACGCAGTCCGCTTTGGGCGCAAAGGTCATAACCCCGCGCTGTGCGCCTATGCGCAGGAGGTCTACGGTCAGGTCCAGACCGGGACAATCCTCGTTGAGCAGAGCCCGCAGCCATTGGGGATCGGGAGGCAGATACATAAACAACTCCTTTGAATACCGGTGGATGTTGTAAAATGGCGGAAACCGCCTCCAGAACCCGCCGTCGGCACGGCCGTGACAACGCGCCCCCGCGTCCTCACGGAGCAGACCTGCGTCTGCTCCGGGTTCGTTGTTTCCCCCGTGTCGCGCGTTCCAAAGTCTGGACAGTTTCGGTTGCAGGCCGTGCCGTCCGTTAGAGCATTTAACACTTGAAATGCTCGCTTACGGCAGGCAAAAGCCTGCCTTCTCGCATTTTGTGGCAAGGATTTTCAAGAAAATCCTTGCAGAGCAGTTAGCTCATTTCATTCGTTAACTGCTCTAGGGCCGTGGCCGCGTGACGCCTTCATTGGATGGAGTCCAGCTTGCGCCTCTGGTTTTGGGGCGTCAAGGGCGTCCGGCGCGGGGTCTTTGCGCCTGTCGGGCTGCAAGGCCCTCAGAAGGTCCGGCGCTGACACCAATCCATGCCCAGATAGAGCAGCAGGCTGACCACGGCCAGCAAGGCGCAGAGCAGCCCGGCGCGTTCAAATTCGCCGCTGGAGACGGCGTTGAACACTTCCAGGGACAAGGTATTGGTGCGGCCTGCAATATTGCCGCCCAGCATGAGGCTCATGCCCACCTCACCCAGGGCGCGGGTGAGGCCCAGCAACAGGCCCGCGCCCAGCCCGTGCCGGATAAGGGGCACGGTGACGCGGAAAAAACAGGAGGCGGGTCCGGCCCCGCAAACGCGGGCGGCCTGGCGCAGGCGCTGCAGCTCCGGATGGCCCAGGGCCGTTTGCACTGGCTTGACCACCAGGGGCAGACCAGCCAACCAGGCGGCCAGAATGATGCCTCCTTCAGAAAAAACCAGGCGTACGCCCAGGGTCTTCCACAGCAACAGTCCTCCCCAGCCGTTGCGGCCCAGAAACATGAGCAGCAAAAAGCCCATGGCCATGGGCGGAAAGACCAGCGGCAGGGTCACCAGAAAATTGACCGCCCGGCGCAGAGCGGGCTTAGGGCTCTGGGCCAGGGCGGCCAGGGGGATGGCTGTGAGGCCGTGCAAAAGCAGACAGGCCGTGCAGACGCGCAGGGTCAGCAGCAGAGAGAAGCGGACCTCCGGCGTGCCGAGCACAGCCCAGATTTCGTTCACGGGCGGGCTTCAGGCCGCAGGCCGTGCTTGCGGCAGACGGCCAGGGCCTCCGGCGTGGCCAAAAATTCCATAAAGGCGCGCACGCCTGGGGCGTCTTCCTGTCCCTGCACCACGCCGGCCACCAGCAGCAGCGGTTCATAATCCTTGCGGATCTCCATCCAGCCGCCGATCTTTTGGCCTTGTTTGCGTACAATGGCCTCGTTCACAAAGCCCGCGTCCAGATCACCCGAAACCAGATAGGAGAAGACCTGTGGCACGGTGGAGAACATGGCCACTTTGTCCTTGACCGTGGGCATGAGTCCGCTGCCTTTGAGAAAAGCCACGGCGGCCCGGCCGTAGATGGCGGCCTTGGCGTCCGGATGGCCGATTTTGGTCACCTGCGCGCCGCGCAGATCCTGTGGGCTGTGCAAGCTCAGACCCTTGCGCCAGGCCAGCACCAGCACGGCCTCGCCCAAGGGCTGAAAGCGCGCAAAGCGCACATCCGAAGCCTTGAGGCTGACCTTGTCCGAAATGACGATGGTGGCGCCGCTGCCGGCTTTGACCTGCTCCAGCATCTGGCCGATGTTGCCGCTGTACATTTGCGCGGGCTGCTGCCCGGTCTTCCGGGCGTAGAGGGCGCAGAGATCCTGCACCATGGCCTTATAGCCCAGGCCTGTGGTCACGGCCGGCGCACCTGCCGCAGCGCTGCAGGGGGTCGGTCCTGTCGGGCCGGAAACGAGCGTCAGCGCCAGCAGCATCAGGGCCGGGGCCAGGGCTGCCCCAAAGCGAAAATCAGGCCACATGCGATGTTTCATGGAAAATCTCTCCTGTGGGATAAAAAGTGTCCATGGGCAAGAGCCCCAGCCGCCGCGCTTCAGCCAGGGTGGGGGCCACCGGCCCCTGCGCCGCCAGCCGCCCCGCCTGCAACAACAGCATGGCGGAGCCCAGAGCCAGAGCCTCCCCCGGCGCGTGGGTCACATAGAGCACGGGCAGATCCCAGTGCTCTGGAATCCGGGCCAGATAGGCGAGCAGATCGCGTTTCAGAGTCATGTCCAGGGCCGCCAAAGGTTCGTCCATAAGCAGCAGCCGCGGGCGGCAGAGCAAGGCCCGGCCCACGGCCACGCGCTGCCGTTCGCCGCCCGAAAGCGTGGCCGGGGCGCGCTCCAGCAGGGGGAGGATGTCCAGCAGGCGCGCCACGTTTTCCAGGTCCGGCGCGTGTCGCCTTTGACCTGCATCAACATTGCGGTGGTAGCGCAGGCCGAAACAGAGGTTCTCCCGCACGTTCAGATGCGGAAAAAGGCGGGCGTCCTGAAACACATAGCCCAGGCCACGGGCTTCGGGCGGCAGGTTGACCCCGGCCGCAGCGTCAAACAAAATTTTGTTGTCACAGGCTATGCGCCCGGCATCTGGCGTTTCCAGCCCGGCTATGCAGTTGATGAGGGTGCTCTTGCCCGAACCGGACGGGCCGAAGACCACGCAGACCCCTCCGCGCGGCACACGGAAGCGCAGACGCAGGGCAAAATCCTCCCGCGCTTTGGCGATATCCACCTCCAGCATGGGCGTTCCCCCCGGATGTCAGTACGTGAATTTACAAAGCTATATAACATTATCCAGAGGTTAGTGACCGCACAAGGCGCACACGCTTTTGTCTGAAAGCGTGCAGAGCAGGGAGATTGCAGGGCAGGGGGAAGGGGAAAGATTGTGGGGGGGATGAAGAAGGCTTGCGGGGGGAAGGGAACTTTTGTCCACAAAAGTTCCCTTCCCCCCGCAAGCCCATCCTTCAAAAAACTTTTTTCAGGGTGGCGTCTGCAAAGAACTGTGAGGAATGCAGGCCGAGCACAACGCAACGTGCTGCTTGAGCCACTTCACCGTTGCAATGATCTAGCAGTGGCGTAAGCAGACGCCCCCTGCCGGGTCGAAGAAGAGCCGTGCGGGGCTTGTCGCTTGTCATAAAACCCTCTGGCAGGCCGACAGGGCGCTACTGCACGGCGGACAGACCGGCGTTGCGCTCAATAAGCTGCACGGCGCGGGCCATCTGGCGGCCGAGGGAGCTTTCTTTGGAAAGTTCACGCTCCACTGAGGTAATGCCCTTGATGACCGTGGAGTGGCGGCGATTAAATTTTTCGCCGATCTGTTCCAGGGTCAGGCTGGTGTGCTTGCGGGCCAGATAATAGACCAGGTTGCGGCCCTGGACGCATTCCTTGCGGCGGGAGCGCGAGGCCAGCTGGCGTTCGTTGAGGCCGTAGCTCTGGCAGACCAGACGGAGAATGGTGGGAAAATCCGGCTCACAGCACACGCTGGCGTACTGGCTGAGCACCTCCATAGCCAGGTCTACATTGAGGCCGCAATTGAGCAGACGGGCCTTGAAAACCAGGCTGTTGAGGCAGGATTCCAGCTGACGCACGTCGCCGTTGAGACGGCTGGCCAGAAGCTGGCAGACCGGGTCGGGCAAGAGCACCTGAAAGCTGCGGGCCTTGCGTTCCAGAATGTGGCGACGCATTTCCTCGGTGGGGCGACCCATGTCAGTAAGGATGCCGGAACAGAAGTGCGAGACCAGCTGGCTGTCCACATGCTGCAGCTCGCGCGGTGAAAAAGATGAGGTGAAAATGACGCGGCCGCCCCTGGCCTGCAGGTTTTTGACCACGGCCAGGGCCATGTCCTGCATTTTTTCCTTGCCCTGAAAAAAGTGCACGTCCTCCAGCAGGAGCATATCCAGATTGCGAAAGCGGGATTTGAAGCCTTCCACATCGTGGGATTTGAGCGAACAAACAAAACGGGTGGCAAATTCTTCGGCCGTAAAATACCCCACCCTGGCGGCCTCGCCCTGGTCTGCAATGGCCCTTCCCACGGCCTGGGCCAGATGGGTTTTGCCCAGGCCGGAAGCAGAGCTGACAAAAAGGGTCTGCACACAGCCGCCGCGCTGGCTCATGTCCTGAGCAGCGGCCACGGCCATGTGGTTGGGCGGGCCCACCACCAGATCTGCAAAAGAATAGCGCCAGAGCGCCGGAGCCGGGCGGTAGGCGGGCAGGGGCAGGGGCAGGGGGGCCTGCTCTGCCCGGCGCGACACGCGCGCCGTCGGTGCAGCGCTTTCCTTGAGGCGCGGCGCAGCGCCGGCGTCGGTTACAATTGCCGGGCGGGAGGGCGCCGGGTCGGCTTCGCGGGCGCGGCGGTCCGTCGCCACCCCTACCTTCACGGCAATGGCTGCGGGGTCCAGCCCCAGTACGGGGGCCGCCGCCTGCTGCAAGGCGGGGAGCATCTTGTGTTCCAGCCAGTGGGCTACAAAGGCGCTGGGCGCTGTAAGCTGCAGACTGTCCACCCCCACGGTGGCGTGGAGAGGGGCAATCCAAACCTTGAAAACGCCGGAATCAAGCATTTTCTTGAGATTTTCGGAAATTTTTGCCCATTGTTCTTGCATGCCGCCTTGTAGCCCAAAGGATAGGACGAGGGCAACGCAGGATTAGCTGGGGTTTGCGGCAGAGACGGAAAACGCTTTCCCCAAAGGCTTAAACATATAACAAGCAAAAATAATTTATTATTTTTTGTTCAGCCAGCTTGCGGGCATGGGCTGCAAAGCCTTAAGCGACAAGGCTTTTGCCGTATATGACCATTATATGCACAGATAAGTGCCAAAGATATGCACAGTAGCAAATTGTTTTTTCTCAAAAAAGCTCATTAAATCTCCATTTTTCTGTGACAGAGCTGTAAAGCCCGCAAGGCCAAGCCTGTACGGATGTCAAGGGGAGAAAACAATTTTTATACGGCCTTTTTGCCCGGCCACAGGCCCTGTTTTGCCGGGCGCGGCGGCAAAGCAGATTCACTGTGAAATTGCCCCGAGAAAAAATGCGCGCGAGGTCCGGAGCTTTCGCTACGGACCTCGCGCTTGAGAAACCGTGTAGCCCTCGTTGGGGGCTAATCGTTGTGCAGGTCCACCAAGATGGGATTTTCTTCAAGTTCTTCAAGGAACTTGTCGGGACGTTCCTTTTGATCGGGCACCACAATGTCGCCGTTAACGTACTGACGGTAGCCGGTACCGGCCGGAATGAGCCGACCCACGATGACGTTTTCCTTCAGGCCACGCAAATGGTCTTCCTTGCCGCGCAGGGCGGCTTCGGTGAGCACCTTGGTGGTCTCTTGGAAGGAGGCTGCCGAGATGAAGGAAGAAGTGGTCAGTGAGGCCTGGGTAATGCCCAGCACCAGGGGTTCTGCCGTGGCCGGAGTGCGGCCTTCGGCTACGGCCTTGAGGTTTTCTTGCCTGAATTCGGCTTTGTCCACCTGTTCGCCCACCAGGAAGCTGGTGCCGCCGGAATCCAGGATGGTGACCTTTTTGAGCATCTGTCGCACGATGACTTCAATGTGCTTATCGTCAATGCCCACGCCCTGGAAGCGGTAGACTTCCTGAATTTCGTCCACCAGATAGCGGGCCAGGTATTTTTCGCCGCGGGTACGCAGGATGTCGTGCAGTTCGGGGTAGCCCTCGGTGAGGGGGTCGCCGGCCTCCACAAAGTCGCCGTCCGCCGCAGTGATGTGCTTGCCCTTGGGCACCAGGTATTCTTTGGCCTCGCCGATTTCCGGCGTAACCATCAGCTTGCGTTTGCCCTTGGATTCGCCCTCGTAGGTGACGGTACCGGAGATTTCCGAAACCACGGCCATGTCCTTGGGCTTGCGCACTTCAAAGAGCTCGGCCACGCGCGGCAGGCCGCCCACGATATCCTTGGTCTTGGAGGTTTCGCGCGGCTTGCGGGCGATGATGTCGCCGGGCTGGATGACCTCGCCGTCCTTGATCATAATGATGGAGCCCACGGGCAGGCTGTAGACCGCCGCGGCCGCGCCGTGGCTGCGCTTTTTGACGTTGCCGTTCTCGTCGCAGATGGAGATGGACGGGCGGAAGTTGGTGGTGCGGTATTCCATGATGGTCAGGCTGGCCTGACGGGTGATGTCGTCCACCTTTTCCTGCACGGTTTTGCCGTCCACAATGTCCGTAAAGCGGATGACGCCTTCTTCTTCGCACACAAAGGGCTCGTTGAAGGGATCCCATTCAGCCAGGGTGGTGCCCTGGGCCACTTCCTGTCCGTCATGCACCAGCAGACGCGCGCCGTTGGGCAGAATGTATTTTTCGCGTTCGCGGCCCTGGGCGTCCACAATGGTCAGCTGGCCGCTCTTGCCCAGCACCAGCTCCACGCCATCGCGGTTGGTGACGGAACGCACGCGGCTGAGAATGACGCGGCCGGGATTGAGGGCTTCGAACTTGTTTTTTTCAATGGTGCTTGAAGCCGTACCGCCGATGTGGAAGGTGCGCATGGTGAGCTGGGTACCCGGCTCACCGATGGACTGGGCCGCGATGATGCCCACGGTTTCGCCCGTGTTGACCAGGTGCCCGCGGGCCAGATCGCGCCCGTAGCACAGGGCGCAGATGCCGCGTTCGGCCTGGCAGGTAAGGGGCGAGCGCACCGTGATGGAGGCAATGCCCTTGTCCTTGAGGACGGCCGCTTCCTGCTCGTTGAGCAGCGTGTTTTCGGGCAGCAGCACGGTATCCGGCTGCTCCGGGTCGTACACGGGGTAGAGCAGCACGCGGCCCACGGCCCGTTCCCACACCGGGGTCTTGATGTCGCCGCCGTCCTTGATGTGGGTAAGCTCAATGCCGTCCACCGTGCCGCAGTCGTGTTCAGAAACGATAACGTCCTGCACCACGTCCACCAGGCGGCGGGTAAGGTAGCCGGAGTTGGCCGTTTTAAGGGCTGTATCCGCCAGGCCTTTGCGTGCGCCGTGGGTGGAGGTGAAGTACTGCAGCACCGAGAGCCCCTCGCGGAAGGAGGAGGTGATGGGCGTTTCAATAATTTCGCCCGAAGGCTTGGCCATCAGGCCGCGCATGCCGGCCAGCTGGCGCATCTGGTCCTGGTTGCCGCGCGCGCCGGAGTTGGACATCATGAAGATGGGGTTGAAGCTGGAGTTCTGCTCCTGCTTGCCCGTCTTGGGGTCGGTGAGCGTGTCGTAGGAAATCTCCCGGATCATTTCAGTGGAAACGTCCTGGGTCGCCTTGGTCCACACGTCCACCACCTTGTTGTACTTTTCTGTACGGGTGATGATGCCGTCGCGGTACTGGTGCTCAATGTCGTCCACTTCGGCCTGGGAGGCGGCCAGGATATCTTTTTTCTTCACCGGGATGGTCAGATCCTTAACGCCGATGGTCACGCCCGCGCGGGTGGCGAATTCGTAGCCCAGGTTTTTGACTTTGTCGCAGAGGATGACCGTGGCCTTGATGCCGCACTGCCGGTAGGCTTCGCCCACCAGCTTGGCAATGGCCTTCTTGGTCAGCACGCAGTTGACCAGATCGAACGAAAGGCCGGGCGAAAGGATATCGCTGACCAGCACGCGCCCGGGGGTGGTCTTGTAGATCTTGCCGTCGGGCATGCGCACATGGATGCGGGCGTGCAGTGAAACCTGGCCGGAGTCGTAGGCGGATTCCACCTCCCACGGCGCGCAGAAGGTCATGCCTTCGCCCTGTTCAAAGCTGCGCTCCACAGTCATATAATAGAGCCCCAGGACAATATCCTGCGAGGGCACGATGACCGGGCCGCCGTTGGCGGGCGAGAGAATGTTGTTGGTGCTCATCATGAGCACGCGGCATTCAATCTGCGCTTCCACGGAAAGGGGAATGTGCACGGCCATCTGGTCGCCGTCAAAGTCCGCGTTGTAGGCGGAGCAGACCAGCGGGTGCAGACGAATGGCCTTGCCTTCCACCAGCAGGGGTTCAAAGGCCTGGATGCCCAGACGGTGCAGGGTGGGCGCGCGGTTGAGCAGAATGGGGTATTCCCGCACCACTTCGGAGAGGATGTCCCAGACCACCAGCTCTTCCCGCTCCACCATCTTTTTGGCACTTTTGATGGTGGAGGCGTGGCCGCGTTTTTCCAGCTCGGAATAGATGAAGGGCTTGAACAGCTCCAGAGCCATCTTCTTGGGCAGACCGCACTGGTGCAGCTTGAGGTAGGGGCCCACGGTGATGACCGAGCGGCCGGAGTAGTCCACGCGCTTGCCCAGCAGGTTCTGGCGGAAGCGGCCCTGCTTGCCCTTGATCATGTCCGAAAGGGACTTGAGGGGCCGACCGTTGGTGCCCGCAATGGCGCGGCCGCGGCGGCCGTTGTCGAACAAAGCGTCCACGGCTTCCTGCAGCATGCGCTTTTCGTTGCGGATGATGATTTCCGGCGCGCCCAGCTCCATAAGCCGCTTCAGGCGGTTATTGCGGTTGATGACCCGGCGGTAGAGATCGTTGAGGTCGGAGGTGGCAAAGCGCCCGCCGTCCAGGGGCACCAGGGGGCGCAGCTCCGGCGGAATTACGGGGATGACTTCCATGATCATCCATTCGGGCTTGTTGCCCGATTCCAGAAAAGCCTCTACAATTTTAAGGCGCTTGATGATTTTTTTCTTCTTGGTCTGGCTTTTGGTGGCCTCGCCTTCGTCGCGCAGTTCCTGGCGCAGCTTTTCCAGGTCCAGTTCTTCCAGCAGGGAGCGCACGGCCTCGGCGCCCATGCCCACGGTCATGACTTCGTCGCTGCCGTAGTGGTCGAGGATCTGGAGGTACTGGTCTTCGGAAATGACCTGACGCTTCTGCAGGTTGGTCTGGCCGGGGTCCAGCACAATGTAGGAGTCGAAGTAGAGCACCTTTTCCAGATCGGCCATGGTCATGTCCAGCAGTGTGCCGATCTTGGAAGGCAGGGTCTTGAGAAACCAGATGTGCGCTACGGGCGCGGCCAGTTCAATGTGGCCCATGCGCTCGCGCCGCACCTTGGAGGCAATGACCTCCACGCCGCACTTTTCGCAGACAATGCCGCGGTGCTTCATGCGTTTGTATTTGCCGCAATTGCACTCGTAGTCCTTCACCGGGCCGAAGATTTTGGCGCAGAAAAGGCCGTCCCGTTCCGGCTTGAAGGTGCGGTAGTTGATGGTTTCCGGTTTTTTCACCTCGCCGTAAGACCATTCGCGGATGGCCTCGGGCGAGGCGATGGAAATCTGGATGGCTTTCAGGTTGCGGATGTTTGTCACGTTGCTCGACGTGCCGCGGGCGGTGAAAAGATCGTCCAGGCTCATTATAGTACCTTGCTTTGATAAAAGCTCGTTGGAATCGTTTACGCCTTGCCGGATCGGCCGGAACCGGAGGGGCGCGGCGCGTGAAAAACGCGCCGCGCCGAAAACCTAGTTCTCGGTTTCACGCTCCTGGAAGAACTCCTGGCGTCGGGGCTTTTTTTTGCCTTCTTCCTGGTGCAGGGTCACGTTGAGGCCGAGGCTCATAAGCTCCTTGACCAGCACGTTGAAGGATTCGGGCAGGCCGGCTTCCAGGAAGTTGTCGCCCTTGACGATCTTTTCGTACATTTTCACGCGACCGGTCACGTCGTCGGACTTGACGGTGAGGAACTCCTGCAGCAGATAGGCCGCGCCGTAGGCCTCCAGGGCCCAGACTTCCATTTCGCCCAGCCGCTGGCCGCCAAACTGCGCCTTGCCGCCCAGGGGTTGCTGGGTGACCAGAGAGTAGGGGCCCGTGGAGCGTGCGTGGATTTTTTCGTCCACCAGGTGGTGCAGCTTGAGCATGTACATGACGCCCGTGGTCACCCGGTTTTTGAAGGCCACGCCCGTGCGGCCGTCGTAAAGGGTGGTCTTGCCGTCGTTGGCCAGACCCGCCTTGTCCATCCAGCCCCAGATTTCTTCTTCAGTGGCGCCGTCAAACACGGGGGTCTTGGTAACGATGCCGTTGCGCAGCTTGCGCACCGAGGCGGCAAATTCCTCGTCGTCCATGTCGTCCACCAGGGCGTTGATGTCTTCAGAGGCAAAGACGTCTTTGACCTCATTGCGCACCACCTGCATGGCCGCGCCGGAATCCACCAGTTCGGCCAGCTGTCGGCCCAGTTCCTTGGCGCCCCAGCCCAGATGCGTTTCCATGATCTGCCCGATGTTCATACGCGAAGGCACACCCAGGGGGTTGAGCACGATGTCCACGGGACGGCCGTCGGCAAAGAAGGGCATGTCTTCTTCCGGCAAGATGCAGGAAACCACGCCCTTGTTGCCGTGGCGGCCGGCCATTTTGTCGCCCACCGAGAGCTTGCGCTTGATGGCGATGTGCACCTTGACCATTTTGATGACGCCGGGGGGCAGGTCGTCGCCTTCGGTAACCTTTTCGCGTTTGGAGTCGTAGACGGCCTTAAGGTATTCCACCTGGCGGTCATAGCCCTTGAGCTGCTCCGCCACCTGGTCGTTGACTTCCTTGCTTTTGAAGAGCCCGGCCAGCTTTTTGACGGGAATCTGCGCCAGTACGTCTTCGCTCAGCGCGGCGCCCGCTTCCAGCAGCACGTCGCCCTTCTTTTTGCCGGGCACGGAAGCGGCAATCTGCTTGCCCAGCACGTGCGGGGTCAGCAGCTCGCGGGTGCGGTCCGTAAGGGCGCGCATGTGGTCGGCTTCCTTCTGGTCCAGCACGGCAGTGTCGTGGGACTCAATGGCCAGGGTGCGGTCGTCCTTCTCGCCGGAGCGGCGGTTGAAGACCTTTACGTCGATAATGGTGCCTTCCACCCCCGGCGGAACCTTGAGGGAGGTGTTTTTCACGTCCCTGGCCTTTTCGCCGAAGATGGCCCGCAGGAGTTTTTCTTCCGGGGTGAGCTGGGTTTCGCCCTTGGGGGTGATTTTGCCCACCAGAATGTCGTCGGGCTTGACGGCCGCGCCGATGCGGATGATGCCGCTTTCGTCCAGGTTGCGCAGCATGTCTTCGCTGACGTTGGGAATATCTCGGGTGATTTCTTCCGGTCCCAGCTTGGTGTCGCGGGCCACCACCTCGAATTCTTCGATATGGATGGAGGTGAAGACGTCTTCCTTCACCGTGCGTTCGGAAATGAGGATGGAGTCTTCGTAGTTGTAGCCGCACCAGGGCATGAAGGCCACCACCAGGTTTTTGCCCAGGGCCAGCTGGCCTTCGTCAATGCCGGGGCCGTCCGCCAGAATCTGCCCTTTTTTGACCTTTTGGCCGGGGTAGCAGGTGGGCTTTTGCCCGAAGCAGGAGTTCTGGTTGGACTTGTGGAACTTGAGCAGGTCGTAGGCGCGCACGCCGCCCTGCTTGGGGTAGAGATCTCCCTCGTAGGAAACCACGATGCGGTCGGCGTCCGCATACTGCACCAGCCCGTCGGCCGGAGCCACAATGCAGGCGCCGGAGTCGCGGGCAACGTCCACTTCCATGCCCGTGCCCACCAAGGGTTTTTCCGAGCGCAGCAGAGGGACGGCCTGACGCTGCATGTTGGAGCCCATGAGCGCGCGGTTGGCGTCGTCGTGCTCCAGAAAGGGAATGAGCGCCGCCGAGATGGAGACCATTTGGCTGGGCGAAATATCCATGAGGGTCACTTCTTCGCGCGGGCGCATTTCCACTTCGCCCTTGACGCGCACGGTGACGAATTCGTCCAGCAGATTCCCCTGAGCGTCCAGTCTGGCGTTGGCCTGGGCCACCACCTGGTCGCCTTCGCGGCTGGCGTCCAGATGCACCACATCAGTGGTCACGCGGCCCTCGCGCACTACCCGGTAGGGGGTTTCGATAAAGCCGTAGTCGTTGACCTTGGCAAAGGTGGTCAGCGAGACGATAAGGCCGATGTTGGGGCCTTCCGGCGTTTCAATGGGGCAGATGCGGCCGTAGTGCGAGGTGTGCACGTCGCGCACTTCAAAGCCCGCGCGTTCACGGGTCAGACCGCCGGGGCCCAGGGCCGAAAGACGCCTTTTGTGCGTCACTTCGGAAAGGGAGTTGGTCTGGTCCATAAACTGCGAAAGCTGCGAAGTGCCGAAAAATTCTTTGAGCACTGCGGCTACGGGCTTGGGATTGATCAGGTCGTGGGGCATGAGCGTGGAAATTTCCTGCAGGCTCATGCGTTCCTTAATGGCGCGCTCCATGCGCACCAGGCCGATGCGGTACTGGTTTTCCACCAGCTCGCCCACCAGGCGCACGCGGCGGTTGCCCAGGTGGTCGATGTCGTCGGCCGGGCCGTGGCTGTCCTTCAGCTGCACCAGCACCTTGATGGCGGTGAGGATATCTTTGTCCGTCAGGATGCGGGTGTCGGCGGGCTCGTCCAGGCCCAGGCGCTGGTTGAGCTTGTAGCGGCCCACGGGCGAGAGGTCGTAGTAATCCGCGTTGCGGAACAGGTTGTCAAAGAAGCTGGCGGCGATTTCGGCCGTGGGCGGCGAAGAGGGCCGCAGACGGCGGTAGATCTCTTCCTGTGCGCGCTGCTGGTCGGGGATGCGGTCCAGGGCCAGGGTATCGCGGATGGAGGAGGAGGTGTCCGTGCCCTTGGTGTGCAGCACGGCAAGCCGCGTGATGCCCGCCTCGCGCAGGCGGTCCAGCAGGCCGGGGGTGATTTCGTCCGCGGCTTCGGCCAGCACTTCGCCGGTTTCGGGGTTTACCGCGTCTTCGGAAAGGAACATGCCGTCCAGGGCGTCGGGGCGCACTTCAATGGCCTCGATGCCCGCCTCGCAGATGAGCCGCCAGCCGCGTTTGGTAATGGGCTTGCCGGCGCGCACAATGACGTTGCCGTCGGGCGCGGTGATGTCGGCGTAGGCGTTGTCCTTGCGATAGAGATCCTTGCGCACTTCCCAGAACAGGGTGTTGTTCTGCTCCAGCCGGTAGTGCTCGGTGGTGTAGAAGTACTCAAGGATATCCCGCTTGCTCATGCCCATGGCCTTGAACAGAATGGTGGCGGGCATTTTGCGGCGGCGGTCAATGCGGACGTAGAGGATGTCCTTGTGGTCAAAGTCAAAATCCAGCCAGGAGCCGCGCATGGGGATAACCCGGCAGGAGTAGAGCACCTTGCGGCTGGTGTGCGTTTTGCCGCCGTCGTGCTCAAAAATGATGCCGGGCGAACGCTGGAGCTGGTTGACGATGACCCGCTCTGTGCCGTTGATGATAAAAGTGCCTTTTTCGGTCATCAGGGGCAGGGTGCCGAAATAGATATCCTGCTCCTTGATGTCGCGGATGGTGCGGTTGCCCGAGGCCTCGTCCGTGTCATAGACCACTAGGCGCACCTTGATGCGCATGGGGGCCTCGTAGGTCAGGCCTTTGGAAATGCACTCGGCCTGGTCGTACTTGGGCTCGCCCACTTCGTAGTTGACGAACTCCAGACTGGCAGTTTTATTAAAGTCTTCAATGGGGAAAACGGTACGGAACACGCCTTCCAGGCCCTCGTCGGGCTTGCGGTCCTCTACCGGCAGGCCTTCCTGAAGGAATTTTTGGTAGGAATCTATCTGCAGGTTGAGCAGATGGGGGATAGGGAGGGAAATCTTGATTTTGCCGAACTGTTTGGTGAGCTGGCCCATGGGTACCTCAAGTAGGTAGGCGGTTCGCCCCGGCTGCGCATCTGCGCTCATGGCGCGCCGGTGGGCAAAAAAAACGTGCGGTTACGACACCCTGAAAGCGTAAGGGCACGGTGTGGAAGTAAAGTTTGCACCGGCAGGGCGAAAAAAACCCATCCCTGTCTGCGCAACAGGGCTTGGGTTGGGGCGTTCGCCTTAAAGTGTAATCCGATGCAGTGTGTTGTAAAAAATCAGAAACGAAGCCTCCCGCATCGTCATTGAAAGGGAATACATAATCGGAAAATTTACGCTTGGCAAGTCTTTTTTGCAAATATTTTTTGTGGGGCGGGGCGTGCCGCCGCAAACCGCTGTGCAGCCCGCGTCGAAAAATGATGGGCCATAGGCTGTGCCGCGGGTGCCGCCAAAAGGTGCAGCCCGCGTCGTAAGGCTGAGGACGGTCGCCAGGTGTCGGCTGCTGCGCTGCCCTTTGCGCCCAGGCCGACATAACCGGCCTGGGCGCAAAGGGCAGCGCATGACGGGGACGACCCCGCCTCCGGGATTGGCGTGGCCCAACGGCAGCCCTTGCCGCGATTAAGGCTTTTCAACGTTGCCATGCCCTGGCGGTTGTGTAAGCAGACGTCCACCGTGGAGGCGCAAGCAAAATTTATTTGCGCGGGTAAGCGCCGGAAGCAAGGTGCCCTAAATTTTGAAAATGCATATTCTCAAAGGCAATCCGCGTTATGGGGCGTTTTTCAAAATGGATTTTTCTTCTGCATTCAATTCCACGGTGGTGTAATAGTATTTGCTGGAAAGTTTTTTGTCCTGAAACTCAAGGCAAATACCGCTGAGAAATGGAAAACTTGTATATGAAATATTTTGTTTATCCCCTTGTGTTGTATGAACGGTAGCAGCGCCAAGTTTTTTTAATACTTCATCCAGCGATTCGCCGTATTTTAATTTTGAGTACTCATATACTATTTTTTCTGATGTTAGTGTATTGCTCCCAGTTCTATTCATCTGTGTTTTAAAAGGAAAATCATCGTTGAATTCGAATTTTTCTAAAATTCCATCGCTGTTAAAAACAAAGCTCGCTGTTTTTTGCTCGACTTGCACCTCTGCAACCCCGGAAAAAAATCCATAACTTTTTGTTTTTCTGTCCCAATATGCATACATATATGTATATTTTGAATCGTCACGCACTAATTTCGCTGTGGGTTTTTTGAATTTTTCTAGTATGGCTATATTCGAGGTTTTTCCTGGTTGTGCAAACTGGCTGATACTTTCCCGAGATTCATGTTCTATTGTTTTAGCTATTTTTGAAGGTCCAATAGTACATCCTGAAACAATAAGTATAATAAATGCGGCTATGGCTGTTTTCATGTCTTCTCCTCAATTAATCCAAAAAAGTTTTTTCTACTGTGGTGATGAGGTCTCTTGCAGCGTCGACGATAATTGTTTTCCATCCGCCGATTCCGCCAAACAGCCCCTTATGTAGCGCTTTACCTGTGGGAATCAGCGCAATAATTTCTCCGGCTTTTACGCCGCCATCCTCTTTCACGGCCGCGCATAATTGCGCGTTTATTACTATTGCCGCATCGAACGAGTTTGTAAGCTGTCCGAGAAAATATCTGCCGGCGGCATTCCCCGGCTCATACCCAAGGATGTTTACCAAGATCACATAGTGGTTCTTTCCATCGCCGTCTTCCGCCAAGGCGCCTATCTCTTTTAGCTTTTTTGACGCTTCTTCCTGAAAGATTTCCCCCACTGCAATTTTTTCTTTGGAATCCGCGTCCTCGTAAAGCGTTTTGCCCACCACAGAAAGATAAAATGACGCAGGGGCCACTACTTTTTCTTTTGCATTTTTGTCCAGCAGTACTGTTGTTTTTGCCATGCAGCCAGCCACAAGCAGTGCAGTCATGATGCCAAGCAGGAGTTGTGTGAAACGCATGGTTTGTCTCCACAGCAAGATAGGGGTTGGGGACGGCGCGCAGGCCAGCCTGGGCGCGCGCCGTCCGTTTGAGGGCTAAACCATATCTATGCCGGTTTTTGCGGCGGCGTCGCTCATGATTTCCAGCGTGCGCTGGCGTTGGCGCTCCACGGCTTCCATCTGCAGAACCTTGGTGGGATATGCATCGTACGTTTCCGCAACCTGGTCCACGGACACCGGCAGCACTGCCGGTGTGGCCTTGGGCGTTGCGGGCGTCGGCTCAACGGCCGTGGCGGCGGGCTGGGTCGGCGTTTCTTTTTGCGGCTGGTACCGTTGCCGGTCGTTTTGGGCCTGTTCTTCCAGCGCCTGGATTTCGTTTTTGAGGTCGGCGATGGCTAGCGAGGCGCTGGCTTCGGGCTGGGCGGCAGACTTGCCGCGTTTTTGTTTGGGGTGTTTGCGCACCTTTGCGGCGGTCTTTTTTTGTTGCTTCAGGTGTTGGGCGCGGCGTTCATCCACCGTGGGGAGCGGTTTTAAGGACGTGTTTTGCTGGGTGGCTTCAGCTTGGAGCGCCGTGCGGAATTCGGCGTCGCGCTGGGCAAGCAGCAGTTGCGAATCGCCGGTAATTTTGCCCAGCTCTGTAATGCCGGTGCGGATTTCCGCATAGCGTTTGGCGTATTCCTCGCGGGTTACGGTCTGTTCCGCCAAACCTTTCTGCAGTTGTTCAAATTCCTGGATATAGCATTTAAGGCTTTGCAGAGCGGCCAGTTCCACTTCCGTGGCGTTGGCCATATCTATATCCATGCTGCGTTTATAGGCCAGCAAGCGCTTCTGGTCGTCCTTGATGCCCTGAAGTTTCGCCATGGTGTACCCGGTGGCCGCGCCCGAAAGCCCGCCGGCCACCCCGCCGGCCAGGGCGTATTCCCACTTGCCGCCGGAGAGTAGAAAGCCCAGAAGCGCGCCCCCGGCCGCGCCGGCTATGGCGCCGCCCGCGGTATAGCCCACGGTGCGGTTGCGCAGCGAGACTTCGGCGTCGTGCAGCTGTTTGAAAGGCGCATAGCACTGCGGGTAGTACTCGGCGTTTATCTTCGGCATGGCGGTGTGCGGCGCGCAGCCGACGATTGGGATGAAAAGGCACAGCAGCGCAAGGGTCAGAGGGAGGCGCAGGGCAGACATAACAATCTCCTAAGTGTTGAGATAGGGCAGCAAGCGGTCCAGCAGCCAGGCGGGAAGGATGTCCTGCAGGGTTTGCCGGTCGGAACGTTGCAGGCTGTCGTCCTGACCGGCATGGATATGTTTTTGCAAGACGGTGAGCCGTCGTCCCATGTTTTTGCTGAAGCCGTCCTCATGGGCGAATTGGATGCGCAGGGCTTCAAGCTGTTGCAGCAGGCGCGGCAGGTTCATGCCCCCAGATGCGGCAAGCATGTTTTTGTAGTAAAAAAGCGCCCCCTGGATGCCGAAGACAAAGCCTGTAACCTGTTGGCGCATATTGTTCATCTCCGCTGCCTGGGCCTGTTTTTTGTGCGGCGACAAGGATTCATAGGCGTCCATCAGCTTGATGAGCTGGTAGCAGCGCGCGGCGTAATTGGCGATGGTTTCCAGAGAAAAGGTTGCGCCCAGCAACATTTCGTGCATCATGCGTTCTTCATTGGCATTAACTTGCTCGTGGTACAGCGCGGCGACTTGTTCCGCTTCCGCCAGGCGGCGTCGCAGTGCCGGGTTTTCTACCTCGCGATAGACTTCGCGGATGATTACCCGGACGTCCTGGCGCTGGGTGGCCTGCGCGGCGTGCGGGGCGCGGCGTTTTTCCCATTCCGCGCGCAGAGCCGCCAGCCTGTCCCTGGGGGTAAGTATGGTGCCCAGACTGATGCGAAAGCCCAGGTCGTCCCGGCGCTGGGCCCGGCCGTCTATGTAATAGCTGGCTTCAATCCGCCGGCCCGGGTGCAGGCTGTTTTCAGAAAAGGCCCGCCAACTGCCCCCCTTGATCACAAAGCCTCCCTGGTTGCCCATCAGGCGGCCTGCCGCCACCAGATGAAAGGGGGTTTGGACCATTTCTGCGCTGTTCCCCAGCATATCGTAAAGTACCAGAGGGTTGGGCTTGCGTGAGCCAATGGGGGCAAGGCCCGTAAGGGTAGGGTCGTACTGGGCGGCAATAATGTATTCGCCCATGGCGGTGCCTTGGGGCACGGGGTACAGCCGGGTGCGTTCCCGCTCCGCCGGGCTGACCCGGTGCCCGCCCCGGGCGGCGTATTCCCATTCCGCCTCCGTGGGGAGGCGCACGTAGGAAGAGCGCTTTTCCTGCGCAAAAAAAGGCAGAAATTCCGGATGGTTTTTCATAAGCCATTCGGAGTAGCGCCGGGAAAAATCCTGGGCCTCAAACCAGGAAATATCCGTTACGGGCCTGTCGTCGCCCGCCTGGACGGCAAAGGGCGCGTCCTGTTCCATAACGGCCCGCCACTGCCCCCTGGTGACCTCATATTTGCCAATAAAATACAGGAAGGCCCGCAGGCCGTTTTGGGCCGAAGCGGCGCTGGCCGGGTCCGCCTGGAGCCATTCCGACAGCGTATTACCCCAGCTGGCGGGGATGTCGGCCAGCTCAAAGGGCGCGTTGACGGAGGCCGTGTAGCGCCGTTCTGCCCAGGCCGCGTCGGGCGTTGCGGGCGCGTCGGTCTGCGCCGTGATGCCAAAAGGCTGTTGCACGTCATCCAGATAACCAGCTGCGGGCACGCATACAGGGCGCAGCGTCATGGTCAGCCCACCGGGCATGGGCAACGCGATGTCGCCGGGCGCCGGCCTGGGGTTGGAAATCCGTTCCAGGCTGGGCAAATCGCTTTTACCGGTCAGCTGCAGGGTCAGGCCCGTCCGGGGCAGGGCAAGAAGCAGGCCCAGGGCAGCCAGCAGAACGGCCAGGGGGGCGGAACGGGCGGCATCAGGCGTCACGGCGCAAGACCTCCGCAGGCTGCAGCGTGAGCAATTGGCGGCAGGCAACTCCGCCGCAGAGGCAGGCCAGGAGAAGGGAACCGGCGTAGAGCGGCAACACCTGCGCCCCAGGCAGGGCACAGGCGCTTTCTCCGGATTCCAGCCAGGGGGCGGCGGCCAGATCCAGAAGCGCGGCGGCGGCCGCGTAGAAAAGCAGAGAGCAGGAAGCCGCCAGCAGCGCGGTAAAGGTCATCTGCAGCAAGGGCAGGGCCAGCAGCTCACGGCGGCTGAGCCCCATAAGCGCGCCCTGGGCAAAAAAAAGGGCCTTGCGGCGCACATTGGCCACAGCGAGACTGGCCAGAGAAAAGGCCATGCCTGCCAGCGTAACGCCGCCTACAAGCAGGGCGGTGAGGGTCAGCGCCTGCTTGAGATCCAGAATGGCCTCCACTTCGCGGGCGCAGGTATAGGCGTCTATACCCCGGCGTTTGAGGGCGTCGCGTATGGGAATGACGGCCTCAAGGCTGTCCACGTACATGCGAAAACCGGCAAAGCTGCGGGCGGCGGACGTGGGCGCTTTTCCCGGCCAGCCGTGCGCGGGCACGGCAAAGCCGTCCCTGTAGCGCTCCATATCCAGCAGCAGGGGCAAGGGCAGGTAGACGCGGTTTTTCCAGTCCGCGGCATCGGGCAGGACGGCGTGGACGCGCACCGGGAGCGTCACGCTCTGCAGGCGGCCTTCCTGGCGGCGGGTGATGCGGAGGTTCAGACGGCGGCCCGGCGTCACGCCCGGCAAAGAGCGCGCCAGCTCTGTGGTTATGACCGCGCCGTCCGCCGGCGGCGTTGAGGCGTAGCGTTCCAGCAAGGGGTCTCCCCTGGCGGTGGGGAGGACGTCCGCCGCCAGCGGAGAGTGCCCTGGGCGATCGATCAACACGCTGCTTGCCAGGGTGCGGGTGAGGGGCACAACAAAGGCCACGGAGGGCAAGGCGGCCAAGGCGGCCAGGTCTTCTTCCATATAACGTTGGCTGCTGTAGGGGTTGACGGCCAGGGCCGCGGGGTTGTCCAGCAAGCGTTGCGAGAGGGTGCCCACGATTCCCGTACGCAGGCCGCTCAGGATGATCAGCGGCGTGAGCGCGGCGGCAAAGGCCAGTACCGCGCAGATGGAGAGCGAACGCTCGTGGCGAAAGTCTCGCCAGGCCAGGGCGCAGAGCAGGGCGGCCCCTTTGCGTGGGGGTACGCGCCGCTGCGGCGGGGGGGCGGATTGCGCCGCTGCGGCGGGCGGGCCTGCGCCCTGCGGGGCTGCGGCATTTTCCTTCCGCGGCGGCAGGTCAAGGCTGTAGTGGATTTTTTCGGATTCGGCGGCGGATACAGCCTTGGGCGCGGCAGCGGGCTGTTGCCGCATGGCGCACGCGGGGATGCCCGTGGCGGCGAGCAGGGCGTGGTCGTGGCTGACTACCAGCAAGGCCGCCCCGGACATGCGCGCGCCTTGCCGCAGCAGGGACATGGTTGTCCGCGCGGCTTCTGGGTCCAGAGCCGAGGTGGGTTCGTCGGCCAGGATCAGCCGTGGCCGGTGGGCCAGGGCCCTGGCCACGGCGGTGCGCTGGCGTTCTCCGTACGAAAGGGTTTCGGGCAGGCTTCGGGCCACATGACGCAGGCCGAGGAATTCCAGCAGGGCGTCCACGCGGCGGGCTGTTTCCGCCTGAGAGGTCTGCCCTGTGAGGCGCAGCGGCAGGCCGATATTGTCCTGCACGGTCAAAAAGGGGTACAGGCCGCCGGCCTGGTGCACAAAACCCAGATAAGCGCGGCGGAGGGCGTAGAGCTGTTGCGGGCTGTGCGCCCAGAGGGCGGCCAGATCGCAGGCGCGGTCTTCGGC
The DNA here is from genome assembly GCF_004309735.1 of Desulfovibrio legallii. NCBI lineage: Bacteria > Pseudomonadati > Thermodesulfobacteriota > Desulfovibrionia > Desulfovibrionales > Desulfovibrionaceae > Desulfovibrio > Desulfovibrio legallii. The sequence continues at coordinate 39,122 of NZ_SIXC01000009.1, read as the reverse complement.
GCGCAGCACAAAGCGCTCGGTGGTGGAGGGGCGCGTCAGCAGGGCCAGCATTTCCAGCAGGGTGCTTTTGCCACAGCCGCTGGGCCCGGTTATGCCCGCAGCCTCGCCGGGGGCCATGTCCAGGCGTGTGATGCCGGCGCAAAAGGCCGGCCGCCGGGCCGTATGGCACTTGTAGAGATTGCGGATTTCCAGCAGCGGCGGCGTCATGCGAAAGCCCAATTTTTAGGGTAACGAGGTCAGCGGCACGCGGTACAGGGCCTCGGCGGGGTCGGCGGACCCAAAGGTTACCCAGTTGTCGGCGTCGTTGTGGTATTCCGCATAGAGGCGCAGCTTGGCCTCCAGCGAGTAGATCAGTTCGTCCTGCTCACGCGCGCTCATGGCCAGCCAGCGTTCTTCAGTCAGATTCATTACCTGGCTTTTGTACGGCAGTCCGGTCAGAAATTCCGGCAGCAACCCCTGGGCGCAGAGGTTGTCGTCTGCGGCGCGCTGCAGGCGTTCCGGGTCGCGCAGGGTCTGCGACGAAAGCGAAATGACGCGCTGGAAAAGGTCTCTGCTGTCTGTCATGCGCGAGGCGCGGGCGGCATCGATAAGCAACCCGATCTGCCGGGCCAGGGTATTGAGCTGGTTTTTGTTGAGCAGGACGGCGGCCATGAGCGCGTCGGTAGATTTGCCTTCCACCAGACTGCCCAGGTCTTTGTCCGCTACCCAGGCCTCCATCAGGCGCGGGGCGGTGGCTTTTTGTCGCTCGCCGGCGAACTCCAGATAGGCGGCGTAGCCCAGGGCCTGGCCGATATAGGCGGCCAGGGCTTCCGGATCGGGCGCGGCGGCCACAGCCTGGGGAGCGGCGGGCGCAACTGCGGCGGCCGGTACGGCGGCTGGGGACGCCGCCGCAGCAGCGGGCAGGGCGGCGGGGGGCGGCGAAGAAGGCTTGGCAATGGGCGCACCCTGAGCGGCCTTGACCACCAGTTGCTGCAGCACGTCGACGAGTTTGGCGGCGATGCGGCTGAACTGTCGACTGGCGGTCTGGGGGTCGCTGACGGGAAGGGCCACATAGGCGCTTTTGACGTTGCCGTCCCGCACGGCGGTCAGTTGCCGGTACTGCTGCACCGTGCCCGCCAGGTTGTGCCGCTGGCCCGCCTTGGTATGCAGGTGGACGACCACCAGGCGGATACCCTTTTGCGCCAGCAGGTCGCCCATTTCCTTTTCGGTAAGGCCCGTGCTGGAGAGGGGGTCGTCATTGCGGATAGCGCCCGCATCCGTGACCATTACCGCCAGTTTCACGGCGTAGGGCGACCAGTCCAGCCCGTCTATGGCCGCCTTGATGCCCGCAAAGGCGTCTTCATTGAAGGCGTGGGTGGAAACCGCGGCCTCGTCCATGCCCTGCACGCGCGGTTCGGCCTGCGCGCGGGAGCCTGCACGGGTAAAAGGGGCAACCACGGAAGACACGTATTCCAGTTTGGCGTTATGCTTGGTGCTGTTACGGTAGGCCACCACGGCAAGCGCCACATCTTCGGCGATGGAGCTTTTTTCCAGGGCGTTGTAGGTGCTGTGAATGAAATTTTTGGTCTGTTCGATATAGGGCCCCATGGAGATGGTCGTATCCACAATAAAGGCTATGCCGGCGGAAAAGTGCGGTTCCGGGGCGGCGGCCTGGGGTGCGGGTACAGGCGCGGGTGCGGGTACAGGCGCGGGTGCGGGTACAGGCGCTAAAGCGGTGACGGGCGCGGGGGCGGGGTGGGGTGCGGCGGTGGGCAGAACGCCGGGGTCCACCACGCCGATTTTGAGCAGGCGCAGGTTGTGCTGTTCATATTCGTCGGAATAGTCAAAGATGGGTATCAGGTAGAACTGCTTGCGCGGGACGGAGGCCTCCCTGGGCTCAACGGCCAGCAAGGGGCTTTGCGGTGAAGTCGGCGCGCGGAGCAGGCCGTCCAGCGCGGCGCGCATGTCCGTGGCGCGCACCAGGGCGTTCAGGGCGTCAAAATTGCGGAAAAACAGAACGGGATCCCGGCTCATGCGGTCCGCGAACAGCAGCGTCAGAGCCTTGTCCCAGGGCGAGCAGGCGTCGGATCTGATCCAGCGGGTCCGCGTGGCCTTTACGCTCGGCGAAACTTCCAGCCAGTCCGCGCCCTGGACATTCTGGCGTCCGTAAACGTACAGGGGCGTAAAGCCGCGCAGGGGCTCGGCCCCAGCTCCGGCGGGCGCGTCGGCCAGCCTGGCCCCCGGATGGCTGATCACCCGTTGGTAGAGGGTGCGCTTGCCCTCTTGCAGCAGTGGCGTGCGGATGTCGGCCGCGTCGTTGGCATCGGCGGCGCGGCACAGGCTCCCCACGCCCATGCTGCAGCATATGGTCAGGAGCATGACCAGGATAGGGCGCAACGGCAACATGCATGGAAGTATGGACATATCTTATCCTCCCTGCCTTACAGCAAGCCTTCCAGCGGCTTGGCGACGTCTGGCTGTGCGGTGGGCGTGGCGGCTGGGCCGCCATTTGCGGGGGAGGACGGCGCGCTGCGGGGTTCCGGACGCGGAGCAGCGGGCGGAGCAGCGGGCCTGGCCGCTTGCGGCATGGCCACAGGGCGGGAGCCGCCCTTGTACGCGCCGTAGGCCGCCCAGGCGGCAGAGGCCGCGCCGCGGTCAAGAAGCCGGTGCATTTCCAAGGCCTTAAACATTTCATAGTTGGGATAACTGCGGTTTTTAACGCCGAATTTGTCGGCAAAGCGGTCCAGAGCGGCCTGGGTCTGGGCGTCCATCTGTCCGGTTACCATGACGGAGCTGTCCCCGCAGGCAATGCACTGCGACTGCATGAAGGGGATGAGCAAAGGCCCCATGCTGGCGTACTGTCGTTGCCATTCAGAGGTTACAAGTCTGTCTGGCGTAAAGATGTTTTGCGTCGCGCCCACGCGCCAGTAAGGGACGTTCAGGGCTCTGCCGATAATCTGCACCACGCTGAATTCCGTCATCATCTGCAGGGCGAGGTGACGGCCGTGCATGGCCGTGGCTTCGGAGCCGAAGCCCAGCCCGTTGCCGAAGATGGCAAAGCCGAAGTCCATGCCGTTTTTGGCGTACCGGACTTCCATACTGGCGCCGAACTTTCCCGGCAGGGCAATACCGTTGGGGTTGAAAACGCTGAAGGAAACGCTCAGGCGGGAAAGGCGGGAGGAGGCTTCGGCCGAAGCGTTTATATCCGTACGGGAAAGGCCTTCGCCAAAATTGGCCATGGCCCGGGCCTTGTCGGACTGCGACTCCAGGTTGCGGTCAAACTGAGAAATACGGCCGGCAATGGTAAAATCCACGGCCGGGCGCTGGGCCGGCTTGACGGCCAGGCCCTGCAGCTTGCTGGTCTGCAACTTGAGCAGCTCTGCCTGAATCTGCACAATATCTGTCTGATCGTATTGCTCCACATAGCGCACCTTGTAATAAACTTGGGCCACGGCGTCGCGAACCAGCGCCGTAATGTCCAGCGGGATTTCTCCGGTCTGTGAAAGGCCTGTGGCGTCTACGATGGGCTTCACAAAGAAAAAGGTATCCGGGTAGTCCGGCGGAAGGTAGACTTCCAGCACTGTATTGAGGTCGGCCAGCGCGCCCGAATAGCTGGTATGCACCGGAGCGTTGGCCTGCATGGGGGGCAGGTTGGGGACGGCGGCTTTGCAGCCTGGCAAAACGCAGGCGGCCGCAGTGCAGAGCACTGCCAAAAAAAGTCGATGCAGAACATGTTTCACAGGCATTTCAGAACCGCTTTTTTTGTTGTATTATTACTGTTGAATTATTCAGATCGGTCTGGTTTATAACAGGGCCTACGTTGGCATTCTTGTCAATGACTACATTTCCCATCCCGTCGACATGGACCTTGCCATCGGCGTAATCGCCTGCGCCGTCAATGACCACGCCTTCGCTGTAGCCGTTCTTGATGCGGTGGGCCATGTTGTTCCCCCAGGCGTCGTACACGCCAACCACATTGGCATCCGCAGGCTTGCTCATATCTTTATTGTAGTCCGCGAAGATGTCTTCTTCCGCGTTGGCGGCAAGGGGAAAGACCGTTTGCACCACGACAAATAATAATATAGTGATATATTTCATTTTTTCTCCGTGCCGTGACGCATGTTTCCAGTTTCGAGCTTTTTTATGGAGGTGGTTTTTCCATCTTTGACTATAATTACATTTTCAATACTTGTTTTTTTATTTATATTTTTATTATCTTTGCCATTATTTTTTACATCGCCAATGGAAACAGTATTATTATCTATTTCTATATCAGAGGATTCAGGCAATTTTGATGTGTCTATTACTTCACCATCGTCTGTTTTTATTTTTACATCTTTTCCAGATACAACTATTTCAGAAGACAACGATTCTGTTGCACAGGCTGTTGAAAATATGTAAATAAATATTATTGTAAATAATACGTTATTCGTAGTGCGCATCGCGGCCTCCTGTAATGGATTCCATCAGCGCAATATGTGCAGCTGATGGAATCCGTTGCAGCTACTTGTTCGTAACGTTGCCAATGTTTGTTTTGCCGCCGTCGTTGGCAATGACGGCGGCATTTTTGAGGGTGGTCACATTGACCACGTCGCTTTGTTTGCCACCTTCGTTGGTGACGTTGCCGATATTGGCCTCGGAGTTTTTGCCGCTGGCAATAACGGCGGCATTTTTAACCGTGGTCACATTGACAACTTTGCTTTGTTCGCCCCCCTTGCTGCCGCCTCCTTGAGTGGCGTTGTGCGCGGCGCCGGCGGCAAAGGCAGGGGTGGTGTAGAGTATGGCCGCCACAAACAGAACAAGTATGCGCTTCATAAAGAACCTCCGGTTGTCACAGACACAGGCCTTTGTCGTGTGCGGTTGTATAAGGTTGGCGGGGTGCGGCGCGTTGGGGAGGCGCGGCGCCGCAGCCCCACCGTGGCCTCAGAAACGTTCCTGCTGCTGTGTCGGCGTGGGGGCCGGCACATTGGGAGCGCCCTTGGGGGGCGTCATATTGCGACGTACATTGCCTTGATAGACGATGCGCGGATTGCTGCCGGAAGGCGAAGCCTGCCCCGGACCGGCGTTGCTCCAGGTCCAGGCGTGTCCTTCCTGCGTATCCAGAATAAAGACATAGCCACCGGCAGCCAGGGGAATGGCCTTGTAGCGCTCGTTGTCGGCCAGGGCTTGTGTGGGGAGGAACAGACTACAGGTACAAAAAAAACAAGCCCACAAAAGAAGACTTGCCCTGAATACCCCCACCCGTTGCGGGCGAGGCTGCTCATACACATGTGTAAAGAGGTTCCCGGTGGTTGGCTTGCGCTCCGCTGGGTTCATGGATATTTCTCCAATGCAGTGGTATTATTTATATAAATTTGTGATTAAGATTTTTATATAAATTTTTTTATATGTCAATATATATTATGCGATAAAATCAAAAAGTAGCGTGGCCGCGCGGTTTTCAGGAAGCCGTGCAGACAGAAAAAAACCGTCTGCCTTTGCCCTTGGGGGACGAACAGGTGGCGTATCTGCGGATAGAGCAGTTTACGAATGAAATGCGTTAATTGCTCTGCAAGGATTTTCTTGAAAATCCTTGCCACGAAATGCGAGAAGGCAGGCTTTTGCCTGCCGTAAGCGAGCATTTCAAGTGTTAAATACTCTAGATGGGGAGAGGGCAACGGTTTTTATCAGGCGGGCGAGACTGGCGAAGATTTTTGCGGCGGCACAACAGCAAGAGCCCGTCCCGGGGGGGCTTGGCAGGGCCAAACCGTACCGCCGGGCGGGCTCTTACGCAGGGAAGCAGGAAGCGTTGCACGGTTCCGCTTTTCCGGGATGCGTCAGTTTTTTCGTGCAGTCCGTCAATGTTGCGCGAACAGGGCGTCCCCAGTGATGGCGGCAATGTCCTGGCAGCCCGTGAGGACCATAGTCTGCACCAGTTCGCCTTTGAGCTGGGTCAGGTATTTGCTCACGCCGGCCGCGCCGCCGCCGATGGCGGCCCAGACAATGGGGCGGCCGATGCCGACCAGGTCGGCCCCCAGGGCCAGCATCTTGAACACGTCGGCCCCGCTGCGCACGCCGCCGTCCACCATGACGGTTATCTGCCCCTTGACGGCCGCGGCAATGGCGGGCAGCACCCGTGCCGTACCCGGCGCGTATTCCATGACCCGGCCGCCGTGGTTGGAAACCACAATGCAGTCCGCCCCGGCCGCCACAGCCGCCCTGGCGTCGGCCACGGTCATGATGCCCTTAAGGATGAATTTGCATCCGGCCTGATGGATTTTGGCAACAATGGCGGTCAGTTCCTTGAGGGATTTGGGCCCCACGGGGTGCCCCATCTTGCGCAGGGTAATCAGCCCGGCGGCGTCGATATCCATGCCCACGATTTTACAGCCGGTGGCGTAGCAGCGCTCAAGTTTTGCGTCGAGTTCCGCGCTTTCCCAGGGTTTGATGAAGGGAATGCCGTGGCCATTGGCCGCGCTGATGGCGGCAAAGGCGGACTGGGTAATGACCGGGGGGACGCCGTCGCCGGTACAGCCGATGACGCCGGCCTCTTTGCAGCCTTGCACCACGGCCGTCACGTAGTCTTCTTCCGTAACGGCGTCATTGAAGTTGAACATGCCGCCTATGGGCGCGGCCACCACCGGCATGGCCAGGTGCAGCCCCAGGCCGGTACAGGAGGTGTCCGGCGCGTCGGCTTCATGGATGAGGCGCATGTTCAGGGCTGTTTCCGCCAGGGCCTTGACGTTGTCCTTGAAGGCGGCGGCGCTGCCCAGCCCGCCCATACCGGGCACCTCGCCCGCACAGGCTCGCCCGTCGCAAACGGGGCACAGTCGACAGGCCCCCCGCATCAGTTCCTTGGCCTTTTGGCGTATTTCTTTCATAGAACACTCCAGCATCAGGTGCGTGCCATGCCGCCGGCCCGCGAGGGCGGCAAAGACCCAGCCCGCTTGGCGGGGTTGCCGGCAAGCTATGGATAATAGTTTGATATCTATAATTTTATACCCGCTGCATCCAAAAAGCAAGCCGAATCCCGGCTTGCGGGGCTTGAGGGGGCCTGCAACAGAGCGGAATTATATGTTTTTATTTTTTACAAAAAATGTGCCCGCCGCAGCCCTGGTTCGGGCGGACCCTACCGCCAGTCAGGGGGGCACAGTGGGCCAGGTTACCGCGTCGGGCGCGGGCAACGCGCAATTACGGCGCGCGGCCCCTTGCACAAAGCCCCCTGCTGCCGGCGGCAACAGGGGGCAGAGTTTGTCCGGCGGGGCGGGCCGTGCAGGTCATTCCCATTCAAGCAGGCGGCGCTGGCCGGTGAGGGCGCGCAGGCGGGTTGCGTCCTGGCCCACTTCAAGGCAGCCCAGGTACTTGCCGTGGGCGTCCCGGAGGGCCAGGTACTGGATGTGGATAAACCTGCCGCCCAGTTCCAGCCAGAATTCGGCCTTGTCCCGCTTTCCGCTTTTAAAGGCTTCCAGAATTTCCGTGACCATGTGTACGGATTTGGGCGGGTGGCAGTTTTTGACCTCCCGGCCGATGACGGCGGCGCTGCGGGGGAAGATGCGGCTTTCGCCGTCGGAATAGTAGGCCACCCTGTCGTCCGGGCCCACAAAACTGATGTCCACGGGCAGATTGCGGAGTATGGCGTTGACCACCTCCGGGGCGAGCTGCCCGGTGGAAAGCGACAGCAAAGCCGTTGCCCCGGCGGGCGCAGGGCTGCGGACAGGGCCGGCGGTCCACTCCGTGCCGGGGGTTACGCCAAAGGCGTAGCCCACTTCGTCGTCGCCCAGGCGGCAGCGGTTCCAGTCTTCGGCGGTGAGCAGTTCGAGGGTCATGGGGAAGAGGATGTTTTCTTCCTTGCGGAACATTTCTTCAATTTCAGCGAGCAGGCCGGCCAGGGCGGCAAGACTTGAGGCGCGTTCCTTTTGGGCCAGCAGGGCCATGGTGGTGCGGAAGGCGCTGCGGATATCGTCGTGCACTGCCCACATTACCTTGCCCGGCGCGCTCAGGCCGTGCTGTTCCAGCAGGGGAAAGAGCTGATTTTCCTTGCGGATATAGTGCGTTTTGATGTCCTCCAGCTGCTGCAGCAAAAAGACCAGACGGCCATGCACAAAGGGCCAGGCGGCGTCGCCCGATGTGCCTTCGGCCTGGGCGGCCGCCTCGCGGATTTCGACCAGCAGCTTTTTGGCCCGCAGATTTTCTTCCATATAGGTATGCAGGGGGTGCCCCGGCCGCACGGGAAGGGGCGGCCGCTTTTCCAGCGCCCCGTGGAACAGGGCGGCGTGCAGATGGCACATGCGCTTGATTTCCGATTCCGGCAGGCCTTCCCGGACCAAGGTCTGCTCCAGGGTGGCGATTTCCTCCGGGGCAATGTCGCCCACCGTGGCGTTGAATTTTGCCTGCACGTCGGCAAAGGCGACGCCGTTGTGCAGATCCCCGATGATTTCTTTGAGTTTTTCCAGGCGTTCTTCCCGCGAGAGGCCGGTGGTGGGCGCTGTGTCCGCTGCTCCGGCGGGGGGGACAAGAGTCACGGCCTGGCCGGTGGCGGCCATGATGGCGCCCGCGATAAAAAGCAGGAGCGCAAGCACGCTTTCATTGCCCAGGCCCGCGGCTTTTTCCACTGAGGCGACGCGCCCCAGGGTCTGGCGCAGCAGGGGATTTTTCAGCTTGGCAAAAGCGCTGTTGTGGTCCGCCAGGGCATCGACCAGAAAGGGATATTTTTCCGTCAGGGCAAAGATTTTTGTGTCCTTGGAGAGTTCCATAATCACCACCTCCGTATAACTTTTCTTGCAGGCTATACGCAGGGGCAAGGGGACGTCTGTAACATTTGGCACGCTTTTCCAAAAAAATAGGCCCGTCCAAAACCGGGCAGGTTTTTTGTGGCAGCGCGCCGCCCGCACATGGGGCAGGGCTGCACTGCATACGGCGTTGAGTTGCCGCGGGTTAGTCGCTATACTCGTGCGGCCCGGTTCCTTGGCGGCGGTCGCGCGGTCAGCAGCTGCAGGCCCGCAGTCGCCGGGGCTGCACTTTCGGGGCTGCTGCGCGCCAGTGCCAGGTTGCCTCAGGCTTGCGGGGCTGACAGGCTCTTGGGCCTTAGCGCCTTCAACTTCATTACGTCACGATTGCGGATGACAAAAAACGCCGCAAAACGGATACAGCAGGATGGACTGCAGCATATGACCAGCTCCCAACAACGCGATGCCCTGCAACGCCAAATCTGGAAAATAGCCAATGATGTCCGTGGCGCTGTGGACGGCTGGGACTTCAAGCAATATGTGCTTGGGGCTTTGTTTTACCGCTTTATCAGCGAGCATTTTATCGGCTACATGGAAGCTGGCGACGCAAGCGTCAACTACGCCACGCTGGACGACGCTATCATCACTCCGGAAATCAAGGACGATGCCGTCAAATCCAAGGGCTACTTCATCTATCCCAGCCAGTTGTTTGCCAATGTGGTCGCCGACGCCAAGACCAATGAGAGCCTGAACACCGATCTGGCCGCCATCTTTGCCGCCATTGAAGGCTCCGCCCTCGGCTATCCTTCGGAGCAGGATATCAAGGGGCTGTTTGCTGATTTTGACACCACCAGCAACCGCCTTGGCTCCACGGTCAAGGAAAAGAACGCGCGCCTGGCCGCCGTGTTGGGCGGCGTAGCCGGTTTGGATTTTGGCGATTTTGCAGACAACCGCATTGACCTGTTCGGCGACGCCTATGAATTTCTGATCTCCAACTACGCCGCCAACGCCGGTAAATCCGGCGGCGAATTTTTTACTCCGCAGCATGTGTCAAGGCTCATCGCGCAGCTCGCCATGCACAAACAAACCGCCATCAATAAGATCTATGACCCGGCCTGCGGTTCCGGTTCTTTGTTGTTGCAGGCCAAAAAGCAGTTTGACGAACACATTATTGAAGACGGTTTTTTCGGCCAGGAGATCAACCACACCACTTACAACCTGGCGCGGATGAACATGTTTCTGCACAACATCAACTATGACAAATTCAACATTCAGCTGGGCGACACCCTGACCACGCCGCATTTTGGTGATGCAAAGCCCTTTGACGCCATTGTTTCCAACCCGCCCTATTCAGTGAAGTGGATAAGCGCGGACGACCCCACCCTTATCAACGACGAACGCTTTGCCCCGGCCGGGGTGCTGGCCCCCAAGTCCAAGGCCGACTTTGCCTTTGTGCTGCACGCCCTCAGCTACCTTTCCGGCAAGGGCCGGGCCGCCATTGTCTGCTTTCCCGGCATTTTTTACCGCGGCGGGGCCGAGCGGAAAATCCGCAAGTATCTGGTAGACAACAACTATGTGGAAACCGTCATCGCCCTGGCCCCCAATTTGTTTTACGGCACCACCATTGCCGTAAATATTCTGGTGCTTTCCAAGCACAAGAGGAACACCAAAATCCAGTTCATTGACGCCGGCGGCCTGTTCAAAAAAGAAACGAACCACAACGTGCTGCTGGATGCGCATATTGCGCAGATCATGCAGGTTTTTGACAGCAAAGAGGATGTGGAGCACTTTGCCCAATCCGTGCCGTATGAAGTTGTTGCAGACAAGGATCACGACTATAACCTGTCTGTCAGCAGCTATGTGCAAGCCAAGGACAATCGCGAAGTGGTGGATATTGCAAAGCTCAACGCCGAACTGAAAACTACCGTCGTCCGGATTGACCAACTGCGGGCGGAGATTGACGCCATTGTGGCGGAAATTGAGGGAACGCAGACCGGAAGGGGATGAGGCATGATTCTGGAAAACAGGCTCGGCATTACCAATCAGGTTGAACTGGCAAAAGCTGAAGAAAGAATAAGCAAGCAGAACGCCAGAAAACTGTTCGACTCTGGCGAGATTGATGCCATTGAAGTTGGTACGTTTGCAGGACTTGCCTTTATTCATGTCCGGCTGTTTAAGGATATCTATGCGTTCGCGGGCAAAGTTCGTAAGGTGAATATCGCCAAAGGTAATTTCCGTTTTGCGCCGCTGATATATCTGGATGCCGCGCTACAGCATATCGACAACATGCCGCACAGTAATTTTGACGAAATTATCGAAAAATATGTTGAGATGAATATTGCCCATCCATTTCGCGAAGGTAATGGCCGCGCCACCCGGATCTGGCTTGACCTGATGCTTAAAAAAGAAATCAAACAGGTGGTGGATTGGAATCGGGTCGATAAAGAAGAATACCTGTCCGCCATGCAGCGCAGCGTGGTGAAAGACATTGAAATTAAGCACCTATTGAAACATGCCCTCACCGACCAGATTGATGACCGCGCCTTGTTCATGAAGGGGATTGACGTGAGCTATCACTATGAAGGCTATAGCACCTTCAAGATCGAGGAACTGTAGTATGGTTGGTGCGAATTTTTTAGAAAATCTGCTGGATGGAGCAGAGGTGGAGTGGAAGCCGCTGGGGGAAGTTACGCAATATGAGCAACCGACTAAGTACCTAGTAAATTCAAAAATTTATCATGATAATTTTAAAACTCCAGTGCTTACCGCAGGGAAGACGTTTATTCTCGGCTACACTGATGAAAAAAGTGGCATCTATAAAGCATCTGAAAGACCAGTAATAATATTTGATGATTTTACGACTGCGAACAAATGGGTTGACTTTGACTTCAAAGCAAAATCTTCTGCCATGAAGATGATTACATCAAAGGATGACAGCAAAGTTTTGCTTAAATATGTCTACTATTGGCTCAATACAATCCCCTGCGAATTACTTGACAAAGACCACAAACGGCAATGGATAGGCAGTTTTTCCAATAAAAAAATTCCCATCCCCTGCCCAGACAACCCCCAAAAATCACTTGCGATCCAGTCTGAACTAGTTCGTATTCTGGACACCTTTGCCGAGTTGACCGCCAAGTTGACCGCCGAGCTGGCCGCCCGCCAAAAGCAGTACAACTACTACCGCGACCGGTTGCTGCGTTTTGAAAAAGGAGAAGTGGAGTGGAAGACGTTGGGGGAGGTGGCTCTTGAGTTTGGGCGTGGGAAATCAAGACATCGTCCACGAAACGATCCTAAACTATATGGTGGAAATATCCCTTTTATTCAAACAGGTGATATCAAAAATGCTCCGCATATTATTACAAAGTATACACAAACATATAGCAATTTTGGATTGGAGCAAAGCAAATTATGGCCAACAGGTACGCTTTGCATAACAATAGCCGCAAACATTGCAGAAACTGCTATTCTTGGTTTTGATGCGTGTTTTCCAGACAGCGTTATAGGATTTATTGCTGATACGAAGCAAACCAGTTCGAGTTATGTTGAATATATTTTGTCTTCTTTCAAACATAAGTTGCAATCACAAAGTACTGGCAGTGCGCAAGACAATATCAACATGGGAACCTTTGAAAATATGCGTTTGCCATTCCCATCACTCCCCGATCAAGCCCGTATCGTCGCCATTCTGGACAAATTCGACGCCCTCACCAACTCCATCAGCGAAGGGCTGCCGCGCGAAATCGAGCTGCGCCAAAAGCAGTACGCATATTATCGTGACATGCTGTTCAATTTTCCCAAGTCAAAAAAGGCAGCAGGATAACACATCTCGAAAGGCCAAATCTCCACGAGGTTGCAATGCACGACTTCAAGGCCATAGCCGAATCCAACAACTTCATCGTTCTCGATACGTACGTAAGCGACTGGCAGGCTGTTGAAAGCTACCAGACTGAAAGCGACCTGGAGCGGGAGCTTGTTCAGGATCTGCAAAATCAGGGCTACGAGTACGCTGCGGGCTTCAACTCGCCGGAAAAACTGCTGGCCAACGTGCGCACGCAGCTGCAAATCTTGAACACCGTGCAATTTTCGGATGGCGAGTGGGAACGCTTTGTGGAAACCTGGCTGGACAAGCCCGGCGACGGTCTTGTGGACAAAGCCCGCAAGGTTCATGACGATTACATCTATGACTTTGTTTTTGACGACGGCCACATCCAGAATATCTGCCTCTTTGACAAAAAGAACGTTGCCCGCAACTCGGTACAGGTCATCAACCAGTTTGAACAAACCGGGTCGCACGCCAACCGTTATGACGTGACCATCCTGGTCAACGGCCTGCCCCTGGTGCAGGTAGAGCTCAAAAAACGCGGCGTGGCCATCCGCGAGGCCTTCAATCAGGTGCATCGTTACAGCAAGGAGAGCTTCAACAGCGAGCATTCCCTGTTCAAATATCTGCAGATCTTTGTCATCTCCAACGGCACGGATACCCGCTACTTCGCCAATACCACCAGGCGCGACAAAAACAGCTTTGACTTTACCATGAACTGGGCAAAGGCCGACAACAGTCTGATCAAAGACCTGAAGGACTTTACCGCCACTTTTTTCCAAAAAAATACCTTGCTCAGCGTGCTGCTGCGCTATTCCGTGTTTGACGTGAACAACACCCTGCTGGTTATGCGCCCCTACCAAATCGCGGCCACAGAACGCATTTTGTGGAAAATCAACAGCACCTGCCAGATGAAGCAGTGGCGTAAACCCGAGGGGGGCGGCTATATTTGGCACACCACGGGCTCGGGCAAAACCCTGACCAGCTTCAAGGCGGCCCGCCTGGCGACCGAGCTGGACTTCATCGACAAGGTTTTTTTTGTGGTGGACCGCAAGGACCTTGATTATCAGACCATGCGGGAATACCAGCGCTTTTCGCCAGACAGCGTCAATGGTTCGGAAAGCACCGCCGGACTCAAGCGCAATTTGGATAAAGACGACAATAAAATTATCGTCACCACCATCCAAAAGCTGAACAAACTGATGAAATGCGAAGCGGACCTGCCGGTCTATAACAAGCGGGTGGTGTTCATTTTTGACGAATGCCACCGCAGTCAGTTTGGTGAAGCGCAAAAGAACCTGAAAAAGAAATTTAAACTTTATATGCAGTTTGGCTTTACGGGTACGCCGATTTTCCCGCAAAATGCTTTGGGCGCGGCAACCACCGCCAGCGTCTTTGGCCATGAGCTGCATTCTTATGTCATCACCGACGCTATTCGTGATGAAAAGGTGTTGAAGTTCAAGGTGGACTACAACGATGTGCGCCCGCGCTTCAAGAATATTGAATGCGAACAGGATGAAAAAAAACTTGGCGCGGCGGAAACCGCGCAGGCCCTGCTGCACCCCGAGCGCATTTGTGAAATTACCCAGTACATTCTGAACAATTTCCGGCAAAAGACCCGGCGGCTGCAGCCGGGCGCCAAGGGCTTTAACGCCCTGTTTGCCGTAAGCAGCGTGGACGCCGCCAAGCTGTATTATAACTCCTTCAAAGTTTTGCAAAAAGACAGCGACAAGCCGCTCAAGGTGGTCACTATCTTTTCGTTCGCAGCCAATGGAGCGCAGGACGCCATTGGTGATATTGCGGATGAAAGTTTTGACGTTACAGCCATGAACAGTAGCGCCAAAGAATTTTTGAGTGCGGCCATTGCGGACTATAACGCGCTGTTCAAAACGAGTTTCAGTGTGGAGAGCAATGCCTTCCAAAACTACTACCGCGACCTTGCCTTGCGGGTGAAGAATCAGGAAGTAGATTTGCTGATTGTTGTGGGCATGTTTCTGACCGGCTTTGACGCCCCCACGCTGAATACTTTGTTTGTCGACAAAAATCTGCGATACCACGGCCTGCTGCAAGCCTATTCGCGCACCAACCGCATTTTTGACGCCACCAAAACCTTTGGCAATATCGTCACCTTCCGCAATCTGGAGCAGGCCACCATTGACGCCATCACCCTGTTCGGCGACAGCAACACCAGAAATGTGGTGCTGGAAAAAAGCTACAAGGAATATATGGAGGGCTTTACCGATGCGCTCACTGGTGAGGCGCGACGTGGTTTTGTGGCTGTGGTGCGGGAATTGGAGCAGCACTTTCCCCACCCCGACGCCATTGAAAAAGAGGCAGACAAAAAGGCTTTTGTCAAACTGTTCGGCGAGTATCTGCGGGTTGAAAACATCCTGCAAAACTACGATGAATTTGCCGTTCTGCAGGCCCTGCAATACGTTGATATGAACAATGCGGCGGCTGTGGAGGCATTTAAAGCAAAGTACTATTTAAGTGATGCGCAGTTGCACGCCTTACGGGCCGTCAAAGTGGTGCCTGAACGTAAATTGCAGGACTATCGTTCGGCGTACAATGACATCAGAGAATGGCAGCGTCGGCAACAAACGGATGCTGCTAAAGAAAAATCGGCCATTGACTGGGATGACGTGGTCTTTGAAGTGGACTTGCTGAAATCGCAGGAAATCAATCTGGACTACATTCTTGAATTGATCTTTGAGAACAACAAAAAAACTAAGGACAAAACCGCACTGGTGGAAGACGTGCGCCGCCTGATCCGCGCCAGCCTCGGCAACCGCGCCAAGGAGAGCTTGCTGGTCGATTTTATTAATCAGACAGACCTGGACCAGCTTGGCGACAAGGCCGGCGTGATAGAGGCTTTCTTCACCTTTGCCAGGGCGGAACAGCAACGTGAGGCGCAAGAACTTATCCGTAGCGAAAATCTGAATGCGGAGGAAGCCAGGCGCTATCTCAGCGCCTCACTGAAGCGGGAATTCGCCAGTGAAAACGGTACGGAACTCAATGACGTTCTGCCACGGATGAGCCCGCTAAACCCGCAGTACCTGAAAAAAAAGCAGGGAGTTTTTCAAAAAATCGTCGATTTTGTTGAAAAGTTTAAGGGTGTTGGCAGGTTGACGTAAGGCAGCGCCTTGCGTCGCCCGCGCAGGGGGCAGGGCTGCGCGCAGATCGCGTCCCTACCCCCTGAGCAACGTACTTTTGCGGCTCTGCATCTTCAACGTTTACGACCTGCCTGTTCCGGCGCTTACCCGTGCAAATAACCTGCGCTTGGCCTCCACGGCGGGCGGCTGTTTGCACAACGGCCAGGGCATTGCAAAGTTGCATGCCCTGGCCGTAATGCCTCAGGCTGCGCCCTTGCCGACGCTGTTCCGCAGCGCTTTAGAGCATTTAACACTTGAAATGCTCGCTTACGGCAGGCAAAAACCTGCCTTCTCGCATTTCGTGGCAAGGATTTTCAAGAAAATCCTTGCAGAGCAGTTAGCTCATTTCATTCGCTAACTGCTCTAAAGTCGGGGCGCTGCTCCGGGCCATCAGCCCTCTGCATCCGTGGGTTTGCGGCTCAGGATCAGGGACATGTAGGGCGGGGTGGCGTCATTTTCCGGCAGGCCGGTGCGGATGTGTTCGCCCGGCCGTTCCACCAGGCTGGCCAGCACACAGTCCTTCAGGCGGCCTGTGCGGCGCAGGGCCTCGCGGATGGCTGGCAGGTTGCGGTAGGCCTTGAGGATCACCGCCGTGTCCGCGTCCTTGAGGGCCGCCGTCAGGTCGTCCTGGCGGTTGATGCCGGGGATGAGGCGCAGGGTTTCGCCATTTTCGCAGAGCACCACTTGCGCGCGGGCGGCGGCGGCCTGGATGGAGGTGACGCCGGGCACAATCTCCACGGGCAGGTGCGGGGCCAGCGTCCGCAGGGTGCGCAGCAGATAGCCGAAAGTGCTGTAAACCAGGGGGTCGCCGATGGTCAGAAAGGCCGCGTCCGCGCCGCTTTCCAGCACGTCTCTGGTGGTGCGGGCGGCGGTTTCCCAGGCTGTGCGCAACGCGGCCGCGTCGCGGGTCATGGGAAATTCCAGCCGCAGCAGGCGCACGTCGGGCCGCAGATGGGGGCGGGCGGTTTCCAGCGCGGCGGAATAGTCGTTGCGCGGCGAGGCCGCGGCCAGAATAACGTCCACGTTGCGCAGCACGTTAACGGCCCGCAGGGTTAGCAAATCCGGTGCGCCGGGGCCCACGCCCAGGCCGTAAAGGGTTCCGGTCATGTAATATTCCGTCATGTATGGTAGAAATGTTGCGGCCTTCAGGGCCGGGGGGCGGCGTGCAGCCAGTGCGCCAGTTCTTCCGCCGCGTCCACGGCGCGGGGGCCGGGCCTGGCGTAGCGGGCTTCGTCCACCAGCAGCACCCGGCCTTCACGCACGGCGCGCAGGCCCGCGAAGTGCGGTCGACGAGCCGGAGGTTCCGGGTCCGGATTCATGGGGCCGCGCTGTACAAGATAGACGTCCGGATCTGCCGCGATGAGGGTTTCTTCATTGCAGCGGACCAGTTTTTTGGCCTCGTGCAGGACGTTTTCGCCTCCCGCGCAGGCGATGATTTCGTTGGTAATGCCCTTTTGCCCCGCGCCCAGCAGGTTGGGATAGCGCACCTCGTAGAACACCCGCAGCGGCGCACGCCCGGCCGTGGACCGGCGCAAGGCCTCCAGCCGCGCCCGCCAGCCGCGCACCAGGGCGGCGGCCCGGTCTTCCAGGCCCGTAAGGCGGCCCAGGGCCTGCGTCACCGCAAGCATGTCTGCAAAGGAATCCATCTGAAAGGTAAGCACGGGCAGGCCCAGGCTGCGGAGGTTTTCCGTAAAGACCTGCGCCTCTTCCCGCCCGGACATCTGCAGCACCAGATCCGGCTTCTGCGTCAGAACAAGTTCGGCATTGGGGCGCATGTGTGTGCCGATGGCCGGCAGGGCCGCCAGCTCCGGCAGGGCGGCGTCGGCCGCGGTGCGGGCCACAATGCGGTCGCCCGCGCCCAGGGCCAGCAGCAGTTCGTTGTACGCCCCGTACAGGGCGATGATGCGCCGGGCCGGATGCTCCAGGCGCAGCACATGGCCCGTGTGGTCCGTAATCTCAATGGGCGCGGCGGCCGTTGTGCCGACTTCAGTTTTTGGCGAAGCGGGTGTTGTTGCCGGGGACGTTTGTGGCGTGGGGGTCGCGTCCGCCGCCAGGGCCGGGCCGGTGGGAGCGCAGAGCAGAAGCGTCAGCAGCGCTGCCGGCAGGAGCAGTGTCAACAGATGCGGCCGCAGCAGGGGCGGCGGCGTGGGGCGCGGCCCACGGCCCGCGTGCGCGGGCGGACAGGGCCTGGGGCAGGCCCCACAGGGGGTGGGGCAGCACGGTAACGGGCGTTTGGTACAGCGCACTGAGGTTCTCCTCGGTAAAAACCTGCCGCACGGGGCCGTCAAAGGCTAGGCGGCCTTCCCGCAGGCCCAGCAGCCGCGTGGCGTACAGGGCGGCCAGGTTGCAGTCGTGCACGGCCATGAGCACGCAGGCTCCGGCGGCGCGGCGGCGTTCCAGCAAGTCAAACAGTCCGGTCATGCGGGCCAGGTCCAGACCGGCGGCCAGCTCGTCCAGCAGCAGCAGAGGGCTTTCCTGCGCCAGGGCTCTGGCCAACAGCACCCTTTGCAGTTCGCCGCCAGAAAGCTCATGCAGCCGGCGGTGGGCCAGCCCTGTCGTGTCCGTGGCGGCCAGGGCGCAGTCCGCAGCCCTGTGGTCCCCGGGGCCATACCAGCCCCAGGGGGAAAGATGGGCGTAGCGCCCCAGGAGGACCATTTCCCGTGCCGTCAGATCCTCCGGGCAAGGGCCGCGCTGCGGCACCACGGCCACCCGCCGGGCCCGTTCCCGGGGCCGCAGGCTTGCCAGGGGCCGGTCGGCCAGACGCACCTCCCCGCTCCAGGGGGCCAGCACGCCTGAAAGCGCGCGCAGCAGCGTGGTCTTGCCGCTGCCGTTGGGACCCAGCAGGGCCGCGCATTCTCCGGCCCGCAGGCAAAAGGTCAGGCCCTGCAGCACAGGACGGCGGCCGTAGCCCGCCACAAGATCCGTCACGGCCAGCAGGGGGGCGTCCTGGGCGTCACGGCGCAGGGCGTCTCCGGCGGCGTCCCGCGCGGGGGCAGTGGGGCCGTACATCAGCGCCCCCGCACCAGCAGGGCGAAAAAGGGCCCGCCCAGCAGGGCCGTGACCACGCCCACGGGCAGTTCCTGCCCGCCGTCCAGCACGCAGCGGGCCAGCACGTCGGCCCAGACCAGCAGCACGCCGCCGCCCAGAAAGGCTCCGACCAGCAGCGGGCCGTGCCCGCCGCCCAGCAAAAGCCGCAGCACATGCGGCACCACCAGGCCCACAAAACCGATAACTCCGGCCACGGCCACGCAGCCCGCCGTCATGCAGCTGGCTCCGGCCAAAAGCCAGAAGCGCGCGCGGGCCACGGCCAGACCCAGCTGCGCGGCCTGCTCGTCGCCGAGCGCCAGCACGTCCAGCGCCCTCCAGCCCAGGCCGACGGCCAGCAGGCCCGGCAGCAGGGTGGCGAGCAGCAAGGGCAGGCTGTCCCAGCCCCGACCTTGCAGGGAACCCATAATCCAGAAGACGATGCTGGTGACGGATTCCTCATTAAGGGCCTTGACCAGGGCCACCAGCGCGCCCAGAAAGGCGGCCACGGCAATGCCCGCCAGCACTACGCTTTCTTTGCGCCAGCCCCCGCGTCCACGTCCCAGCCAGAGCGCTCCGGCCAGGGCCAGAAGCGCGCCGGCCAAGGCCGCCGGAGCCACCAGGGCCGCCGGGTGTGGCCCCAGGGCGGGGAAAAAATCCGTCAGTCGGCCGCCCAGGGCGATGGCCAGGCTGGCCCCGAAGGCCGCCCCGGCGGAAACCCCCAGGGTAAAGGGGTCGGCCAGGGGATTGCGCAACACTCCCTGCAGGGCCACGCCGGCCACAGCCAGAGCCCCGCCGCAGAGGGCTGCCAGCACCACCCGCGCCAGGCGGATGTCGCCCACCACCAGGTTGAGGGCGCTGTCGGGGGGCAAGGGGCCGAGCCCCAGCGCGCCCGCCAAGGCGGACAGCACTTCCCGCGCCGCATAGGGGGCGGGCCCCGGCAGGCAGGCCAAGGGCAGGGAACAAAGCCAGAGGCCCGTCAGGAGGGCAAAGGCCGTCCAGCGGAGGCGGTGTTTGGCGGAAGGTACGGAGGATGTGTGCCGTGCGGTCATGGCGCTGCTCTGAAGGCCGCCCGTGCGGTCATAAAAAAAGCCTCTTCCGTCCGCGCGCACGCAGAGGGAAGAGGCCCGTATTTCCTCTTTCCTGCCGGCAAAAACCCGTTGCCGCGGCGGCCTGCGCCGCCCACCGGGCCGTGACGTACGGCACGGTCCGGGCTACGGCAGGTCTTCCGGCTTGGCCCCCGCGCTTCGGCCTTCCCGTTGCCAGTGGCACATGAAGAAGCGCGGTATACGGGCCTTACGGCGGCGGGTCCGCTCCCGTTTTGCACGGGATTCCCTTTTCAAGCCGGGCAAAACCCGGCTACCGTAACCGTGGTCACTGTAGGCGCGGGGCAGGGGGCTGTCAATGCCGTGGGCGCGGCGCTTCCCTATCCCTTCGGCCGGGGGCCCGACGTTTCCGGATCAGGGCCGGACCAGAGTGATGGCGGTGATGCCCGTAAAAAAGTAGAAGGGCAGGCAGGTCATGGCCAGCAGCAGGGCCAGGATCAGCGTGGGCTTGTGGCGCAGGGGCGCGGCGCTGCGGCTGACCACGGTCCAGAGCGCCGCGGGCGCGAGCCAGAGCAGCAGACGGCCGCTTTCCCACAGGGCGTCCAGGGTGGTGAAGGCCCCGGTCTGCCGGTGCGCCTGTATGGTCAGTCCGGCGGCAAAAAGCAGGAAAAGCCAGAACAGCGCCCAGGCGTGGCGGGCCCACACGGCGCACCAGGGGATCATGACATTGTAGTGGTCCCGGCCAAAGTCATCGCGCCGGCGGCGCAGGGCGAGCCAAAGCGCGCCCGCCCCGCCGGCCAGGCCCAGGATCAGGGGCAGGCTGGCATACAAGGCGCACCAGAAGGGGGAGAACCAGCCCGGCAGAAAAATATCGCCCAGGGTAAGGCTGGCCGCGTCGGGCCGCACAAAAGCCGCCTGCAGGCGTGCGGCCGCCAGGGTGGCTGCCAGGGCGAACCAACCCTGCAGACCGCTGATAATGCCCAGGGCCGCGTGGAGCACGGGCAGCTTGGGCAGAAACTTCCAGAGCGAGAAGTAGAGGCTGCTTACCAGTACGGACAGCCCCAGCAGAATCCAGGCCATTTCCGCCATAAAGGCGGGCAGGGAGTCGGGCGTGTAGGAATCGTGGGCAAAAAAAAGCCAGATGCGGCCGCCCACCAGCAGGGGCCAGCCCAGCGCCAGGGCCAGCAGGGCCAGCTGCCGGGCGCATTTTTCATAGGACGCGCGCCGCCGCGTAACCGCCAGCAGGCGCGCCGTGCCGGAAATCACACCCAGGCCCGCAAAGGCCGCCAGGGCCGTCAGGGCCGCCGCCAGGGCAACGGCATCCAGGCCGGACTGCACCAGGGGATGCCCCGCCAGCAATTGGCGCAGGGCCTGCATCCAGACTTCGCCCGCCGCCAGAATGTCCTGAAAGACGTTCATCGGGCACCGCCCGAAGGTTCCCGCGCCGGGATGGAAATGCTCATGCCTCCTCCTTACGGTCTTGCGTTGGTCAGTGCTGGTGCGCTATGTTCAAAAAAAGGGACACGCCTGTTTTTGCCTGAAAATTGCCCTGGCCGCAAGGGCCGGGCGCGCGGAAGCGCCATACGGGGCCGCCTGGCGGGCGTACTGGCGTGGTCACGCGGGCGGCGCAACTTTTTGCGGAGACTTTCGGGTATGAAATATTTTTCTTTGGCCGCGGTCCTGGTCGGCTTGCTTGCCTTGGTCGGCTGCGCCGGAAAGGCGCGTACAGCGGCGCAGGACGAGCAGGAAAAACGCCTCCAGACCATGGACAGGCGGCTGACAGCCCTGGAGCAGAGCGTGGGCGCGCTGAACAGTCAGACGGCCCGGCTCAACAACAGGGTGTATGAAGTCCGCACGGCGGGCGGCCGCAAAACCGGCTACCGTGTGGTGCCCATCCTGCCCCCCCAGTCGGCGCAGTCGCTGTCCGCCGCCGCAACGCCGCCAGCCCCGCAGTCTGCCCAGGCCGTGACGCCCCAGGCCTCCCCGGCGGTAACGGCCGCGCCTGCCGCGCCGTCCGCAGCGGTCCCTGTGGTCAGGTCTGCCGGGGGGGCGGCGTCCGCGTCTGCTTCAGCCGGCAAAACGCCGCCAGCCTCCGGGCCGCAAGGGGTGCGCATTGATCCTGCCGCCCCGCCCCGTCCTTTCCCCGCGCAAAAGGCGGACACGACGGCGCCGCAGCCCCCCGCGGGGGCGTCTGCCGCCGCTTCCCGCGCACCCGTCAGGCCCGCCGCACCTGCGACGGACGCGCTCCCGGCAAACTCCGGAACAACGCCGGGCGTTCTTGGTCTGCCGCCCGAAAGCCTGCCGTCACAACCTCTGCCGCAGGCGTCTGTTGCCGGCAACCCGGTCCAGGGCGGCGCGACCGCCGTCGGCGCGGGCGCTGTAAGCCGGGCGGCCGCTGGTGCGGGGGGCAACCCTGCCGTACCCGTGCCCGCTCTGCCGCGCACGGAACTTTCCTTGCCGCCGGAACCCGCCGGTCTGGGGCTGCCGCCTCTGGAAGGCGCGGCCGAAACCGCATCCACGGCGGGCAGTCCTCGGTTGGCCGCCCACGACCAGCGCGCCGGGCGGGCTCCGGCGACATCCGCCGTGCCGCCTTCGCCTGCCGCACCGTCCCCTGCCGCCGCGGCCGGACAGGCCGCGCCCCAGGGGGAAGACGCCGCCTACAAGGCCGCGCTGCGCCTGGCCATGTCCGGCAAAAGCGCCGAGAGCATTGCACGCTTTCAGGCTTTTTTGCAGTCCTACCCGCAGGGCCGTTATGCCCCCAACGCCGTCTACTGGATCGGGGAGGGGCTGTACGCCCAGGGCCGCTACGCCGAAGCCCTGGAACAGTTTCGTAAGGTGGAGGCTGGTTGGCCCCGACACCACAAAAATGCCGACGCCCTGCTCAAAACCGGCATGAGCTTGAGCCGTATGGGCGACCGTCAGGGCGCGGCCAAAGTTTACGGGGAGGTGCTGCGGCGGTTTCCGCATTCCGAGGCGGCGGGCTTGGTGCGCGCGCGGGGGCTGGCCCGCTGAGGGCAGTGACGCATGGCCGTGACGACGCACGCGGGCTGTTCCTGGCGGGATATGGACGAGGCCGCCCGCAAGGAATACTGGGCTACCCTGGCCCTGCGCCACAGCAAAGGGCTGGGCGCGCGGTCGCTGGTTAAACTGTTGCGGACCTTTGGCAGCGCCTACGGCGCGGTGGAGGCCCGGTCGCGCTGGGGTGCAGCGGGGCTGGGGCCCGCAGGCCGGGACTTTGCCGCCGGCGCGTGGCGGACGGAAGCCAGGAAAGAATGGGACAGCGCCCGTAACCTGGCGGCGCGCATCCTGCTCTGGGCGGATCCCGCCTATCCGTCTCTGTTGCGGCAGCTTCCGGACGCGCCCGCGCTGCTCTACTGCCGGGGCGACGGCAGCCTGCTGCGCGCGCCCGCCTTTGCCGTGGTGGGGTCGCGTCGGGCCACGGCCCAGGGCAAGGCTGTGGCGGCCTATATGGCGCGTTGCCTTTCCGCCTGCGGGGTGACCATCGTTTCGGGCATGGCGCAGGGCATTGACTGCGTGGCCCACGAGGCGGCCCTCGGTCGGGTGGGACGCAGCATAGGCGTGCTGGGCACGGGCATTGACGTGCGCTATCCTGCGTGCAATGCGGGCGTGTTTGCGGCTATGGAGCGCGAAGGGCTGCTGGTTTCGGAATTTCCGCCCGGCGCGCCGCCCCTGCCGACCAATTTCCCCGTGYGCAACCGCATTATCAGCGGGTTGGCGCTGGGTGTTCTGGTGGCGGAGGCCGCCAGTCGTTCCGGTAGCCTGGTCACGGCCCGGCTGGCCCTGGAGCAGAACCGTGAAGTCTACGCCGTGCCCGGCCCGGCGTTGGACGCCCACTGCCTGGGCAGTCAGGATCTGGTGCGGCAAGGCGCGCGGCCCGTGTTCAACGCCGAGGACGTGCTGCGCGACCTGGCGGATCGGCTGCGGCCTTACGGCATCGGGCCGGAAACTCTGCCCGACGGGGAACGGGAAGCCTTGCCGGGGCTTACGGCTGCCGGTTTTGCCGCCGCCGATGTCGCGGGTGGCGTCGTTTCGGACACGGACCCTGGCGCTGTCGCCTCCGGCCGGGACAAGCCGTCTGACGGGGCCGCGCAAGATAAAACTGCGTCTGCAGGGCTTGCGTCAGATACGGGAGCGCGGGCCGTAAGCGTGCCCGGCGGCGCTGTGGACAACGCGCCTGCTGCCCCGCCGCCCCCGGAAGCGGCGGTGCTGACGCCCGCAACGCAGGCGGAGCGGCTGCTGGCGCACTTGCGGGGGCACGGCCCCCTGCAGGTGGACGCCCTGGGCCTGGCTGTGGGCCTGGCCCCGGCAGCCTTGAACGCTCTTTTGATTGGGCTGGAAATGCAGGGCAAGGTGCGCCGACTGCCCGGCGCGCGGTATGAGGTGCGGGCATGAAGCGGACGGAACGGGATTTGGCGGTCATAAAGCGCCCCGCGGCACAGGCTGCGGCCCTTGCCGGGCGGACGGGCCGGCCCGCCCTCAATGCGACGGGCCCCAATACGGCGGTCCCGGACGAGGGCAGGGTGCTTATTGAGGCCTTTCTGGCCTGGATGGCCGTGCAGCGCGGCGCGGCCACGGCCACCCAGCGGGCTTATGGCGTGGATCTGGCCCAATTGCAGGATTTTTTGCGCAGTCAGGGCGTGGATCTGGGCCGTCCGGAAACCGTGACCAAGCGGCATATGCAGGCTTTTCTGGCCTGGCTTTTTCATCAGGGGGAGGCCAAAAGCTCCATGGCGCGCAAGCTGGCGGCCGCGCGTTCTTTTTTTCGTCTGCAGATGCGCAACGGCCGGGTGGAGGAAAACGTGGCCGCCCAGGTGCGCAATCCCCGACAGGACAAACGCCAGCCCCGGGCCCTCAATGTGGACGAAACCTTTGCCCTGCTGGACGCGCCCACGGCATCGCCCCCGGCCACGGCCGAGGCGGAACGCCTGCTCTGTCGCGACCTGGCTCTGGCGGAGTTGCTCTACGGTTCCGGCCTGCGCATTTCCGAGGCGCTGCAGCTGGACCTGGACGACGTGCAGCTTTCTTCACAGGTGCTGCGGGTTATGGGCAAGGGTGCGCGGGAGCGCCTTGCCCCCCTTTCCGATACCTCGTGCGAGCGCCTGCGGGCCTGGCTCTGCGAGCGACCTTTGCTGGCCGCGCCGGAAGAGGTGGCCCTGTTTGTAGGCGCGCGGGGGGCTCGGCTGCAGCGGCGAGAGGCCGCGCGCATTGTGGCCCGGCTCTGCCGGCGGGCCGGGCTGGCGGTGACGGTTTCGCCGCACAGTCTGCGCCATTCCTTCGCCACCCATCTGCTGGCGGCGGGAGCGGACCTGCGCAGCGTACAGGAACTTTTGGGGCACAAGCGGCTGACCACCACCCAGCGCTATACCCAGGTCAGCCTGGAGCGGCTGATGGAAACCTATGATGCGGCCCATCCTCGGGCCGGGAAAAAATAAAAAAATCACGAGAAGGGGGTGCCTTGTTATAAAAATAAGTATTTACAGGTTAATAGGAGAATGCCTTTGCGTCCTGTACGGGAATTTTTGTTAAAAGCCCTTGGCATGAACCTGACTTTGTGCTAAAGAGAACAAAGCGGTGCCACGGTGCCGCCATACCCGAACCAACGGAAGGAGAGACTGCCATGTCCGCATTAGTTCTTGGTCACATGAATCCCGATACCGACAGCATTATTGCCGCCATTGCCGCCGCCGATCTGTACAACAAGCGCGGCCTGGACGTTACCCCCGTGGCCCAGGGCGCGCCCACCCCTGAAACCGCCTTTGTGCTGCAGAAGTTCGGCCTCACGGCGCCCCAGGTGGTGTCCGACGTGGCCGGCAAGGAAGTGTATCTGGTGGACTATTCCGACCTGGCCCAGGCCCCCAAGGGCATGGACTCCGCCACTGTGCTGGGCATTGTGGACCACCACAAGCTGGGCGATGTGACCACTTCCACCCCGCTGGAAGCCTGGATCTGGCCCGTGGGCTGCTCCAACACCGTGCTCAAGAACATGTACGATTTTTACGGCGTGGAAATTCCCAAGAACATCGCGGGCGGCATGCTCTGCGCCATCCTTTCCGACACGGTCATCTTCAAGTCCCCGACCTGTACCCCCGCCGACAAGAAAGCCGTGGAAGAACTGGCCAAGATCGCCGGCGTGAGCGATGTGGTCAAGCTGGGCATGGAAATGTTCAAGGTCAAGAGTGCCGTTGAAGGCACCTCCATGCACGACTTGGTCTTCCGCGACTACAAAGATTTTGACATGAACGGCAACAAGGTGGGCATTGGCCAGTTGGAAGTGGTGGACCTCTCCATCCTTGAGCCCGTCAAGGCCGGCCTTCAGGCTGAAATCGCCAAGGTGAAGGGCGAAGGCCGCCACAGTGTCTTCTTGCTGCTGACCGACATCATGAAAGAGGGTTCGGAGATGCTCATCGTTTCCGACGACCCGGCCGTGGTGGAAAAGGCCTTCGGCGTCAAGCCCGATGGCGACAAAGTGTGGCTGCCCGGCGTCATGAGCCGCAAAAAGCAAGTGGTGCCCAACTTTGAAAAGGCCTTCAAATAGCATTTTTTTCGCCTGACGCAAAAACCCCCGGTTCCACAAGGAGCCGGGGGTTTTTGTCAATCAGGACAAAAGCTGTGTTGCGGTTACCCGCTACAGAAGCGGCTGCGCCTCTGAGCGCCCCATCCCAACAGAGTTTACCCTATTGGGGCACGGCCAGGATGACTTGTGAGGCCTTGGCGATGGCCGTGATTTTTTTGCCGGGTTTGAGGCCCATTTTTTCCACGCTGCCCATGGTCACGATGGCGGCGATGGAGGCGCCGCCGGGCAGGTCCACCAGCACTTCGGCATTGACCGCGCCGGGAATCACCTTGCCGATGACGCCGGGAAACTGGTTGCGGGTGGAAAGCAGGTAGTTTTCCGCCTCTTCCACCAGCAGCACAAAGCTGGCTTTGATCAGGGCCAGGGCTTCCACGCCGGGTTTGAGGCCCAGCTTCCTGGTGCTCACCTGGGTGATGGAGGCCACGATACTGGGGCCGCCCTCTACGGCCAGTTCCACTTCATCGTTGACCGCGCCGGAATGGACGGCCGTAATTTTGCCGTGAAACACGTTTCTTGCGCTGGTGTGCATGCTGTTCTCCTTGGAGCGTTGGTGCGGCCGGTGCGGCCGCAGTTGTTTCCATAAGCCTTGCCGCGCGCCCGGGGCTGCCCGCCGCCGTGGCGGGTGCAAGGTCCGCTCCGGGGGTCTGCGGTAATGTATGCGTTATGGTATACGCTCCGGCCCCAAAAGGCCAAGCCAGCACGGTTTATGCACACTCCTTATAAAAAACGGGCAAAACGCTGCAGTTAGCTGTGCCCCCAAAATCCGGTCTTCAGCGGCGGCGCGGCGGCGCGGCCGGGGCGTCCACATAAAGCCAGAGCAGCGCGCCCATCTCCAGGGGCTTGGGCTGGCCGTCCGGTCCTTTGAGGGGCGCGCCTTCGGCTTCCGCCTGGCAGCACCACCAGCCGGGCTGGGCGAGCACAAAGGCAAAATTGCCCTGGCTGTCAGCACGGGTTGCCAGTTCTTCATGCCAGGGGGTGGGCACGGGCGTTTTTTCCACATTGATGCGGTGCATGCGCACCAGAGCCTTGGGCAGGGGTTTGCCTTCCAGCAGAGCCTGGCCGCTGAACAACGTCGGGGCCATAAGCCCGAACGGCCGCGTGCGGGGTACGATTTCGAAACGCAGGCCTGCGGGCGCGTCCCAGCCGCGTTCAACGCCGTAGACGGGCAGGATGGTTTTGACATAGTGCTGGGCAAAGCGTTGGCGGGCCGCGTCCCACCAGGGTCGGGCCTCAATAAGGAATTGGTAGAGCCCGGGCTTGTTCAGGGCCACGTTGGCCCCCCAGGCCTTCTGATCCAGATAGCGGATTTCTTCCACGTCGCCCAGCAGGTCGCGACGTTCGGGCTGCAGCACGCCTTCTTTCAGCGGCGTGGCATCGTCATAACGCAGCACGGCGAAAAGCTGGGGCATGTCCATGACCAGGCCCTCATAGCGGAAAGGGCGCAGCATGGTGATAAGCACGTCCACTTCTGCGCCAATGTCCGGCTGTGGCGCTGCCTCGGTTGCGGCAGCCGCGGCGGGCTTGGTGGCGTTGGCGGCCGCGGGGGAGGCAGGGACGCCCGCGGGCATGTTTTCCGGCGGCGTGCCTTTCTGCTCTTTGCCCTTTTTGTCTTCCCGGGGTGCGACCTCGGCCTTGGCCTCATTTTTGGCGGCCTCGACCTTGCCTGCTTCGCCTTTGTCCACCTCGGCCTTGCCTGCTTTTAGCGGGGGAGCCTCCACACTGGGTTCGCTGGGCACCAGCAGGGTCACCTGGGCTCGTACCGGCAAAGGGGCGGCCAGCAGCAGGCTGACCAAGGCCATGCAGCCCAGCGTACAAAATAGGCCTGCGCCGTCCGGCCTGGGCTTGCCCCAGGGGCGACAACCGGCGCGTGCACGGCGCAAAGCGGAAAAAACAAGAAGCGTGTGCGGCATACTATCCCTCACGGATGTGGGCCCGTCCACAGCATCGGGGGCGGGACGAACGGCGCGGAGTGCGCTGCAGAACAGGTGCATCATATTTTAGGGCAGGTAACGTTGCAATGCCCTGAAGGTTGCGTAAGCAGACGCCCGCCGTGGAGGCGCAAGCGTAGCTTGGCCCGTTACGACGAAGGAAGTTACGGACAAAGACAGCAGCGCCAGCTACGGATGAAGACAGCACCGCTATGTCTTTGCGTGGGTAAGTGCCGGGACGAACGTGCCGTAACCTTTGAGAATGCATATTTTTAAAGGTAATCTGCTCCCGGCGCGGCTTTTGGACTCCTTGCTGTGGAGAGAGTGCCGCGTCTGTGCCAACTCTATAAAAATTCAAAAGAATTCCTTCTGGCAGTATAGCGAAAGCGTCTGGTCTTGTCATGTCTTCTCTCCACCCCTGGCTGCGTGCGGGTTGTTGCGGGGCAGCGCCCGGAACGAGTGGCCGGAACCTTTGAGAACACAATTCGAAAAGGTGATCTGCTGAGGTTTTAAGGCCCGACGCGGGGCTTGCGTCTGCAGCCGTCGTTGTTGGCGGCATGCAGTTTTTCAGGGCAGGGGGCCGTGCTGCGGGGTGCGGGCCACCACCAGCACGTCCACGGCACAAGCGCCGGCGGCCCGCAGGGCGCAGGCCGCAGCCCTGAGGGTGCTGCCTGTGGTCATGACGTCGTCCAGCAGCCAGAGGCGCAGGCCTTGCGCTTCTGCCGCTGCGATAAAACTGTGCCGGACATTGGCCCGGCGTTGCGTTGCGGTCAGGCCGGATTGGGCCGGGCCCGGCAGAACGCGGCGCAGCAACTGGGGTCGCAGGGGCAAGCCCGTGCGCCGGGCCAGGGCCTTGGCCAGTTCGTGGGCCTGGTTGTAGCCCCGTTGCCGCAGGTGTGCAGGGTGCTGCGGCACGGCCAGCAGGGCGTCGGGCTGCGGCAGGCCTTGCGCGGCCCTGTACAGCAGGTCCGCCAGCAAAGGGGTCAGGTAGAGGTGGGCGTCAAATTTGAGCCGCAGCAGCAAGTGCCGCAGCACTCCGGCGTACAGACCGTGGAAGGCCAGGCCGCTCCAGGGGGGCGGATCCGTGAGGCAACGGCCGCACAGGCCGGCGGCCTCCCTGTGTTGGGGATAATCTGCCGGGGGCAAGCCGCAGACGGGGCAGCGGGGGCCGTTGTAAGGCCGGAGCAGGGGGAGACAGGCGGGGCAGAGCAGGGCTTCCGCCATGGAATCGGGGAGGTGCGGCGTGGGGGTAAAGGGGGCCAGGCAGTGGAGGCAGCGCTGTTGGCGCAGGCCCAGCCATGTCTGGCGGCATGCGGACCGCAGTGCGGTCCAGAAGGCGCCCCAGGTTGTGGCCCGGCAAGCCTTGCAGCGCAAGGGCGGTAAAAAGGGCGGATGCCGAGGGCGGTTCACCGGAAGGGCGGGCGCGTCTGCCCTGTGGTTGCGTCTGGGAGAAGAGGCGCCTGATGCGTCGCGTCGGGCCGGGATGTGTTGGGGGCTGTCTGGTCGGCGGCCGCCCCCGCCTGTTGCCGTGCGGCCAGGCGGCTGCCCCAGTCGTGCCCCCAGGAGCGCAGCGCGCCGCAGACCGCCGGGCGTTCCAGCAGATCCTGTGTGGTTTCCAGGCCGCGCAGCAGGCGGTTTTCGCGGATGCAGGCATTGAGCGGAGCCAGAAAATACTTCAGGGTGAGCAGTGCTCCGGCAAACAGCTTGTCGCCGTGGGAGCGTCCGGCGCAGAGGGCCGCCAGCACGGGTTTGATTTGGGTGTGGGGGCGTCCGGGGTGCCCGGCGCCGTGGGTTTGCCCGGCCCAGAAGCGTTGTGAGCGGTCGATCAGCGCCTTGAAGTGCGCGGGCAGGGAATAGAAGTAGATGGGGGAGGCCAGCAGCACCAGAGGAGCCGCCAGAATATGCTGCAGAATCGCTTCAGCATGGTCGCCGTCTTTGTCCTGAGTACAGCGGTGGGGCGGCGCGGTGCAGCCCCCGCAGTTGGTGCAGGGGGCAAAGGCATAATCCCTCAAGGGCAGCAGGCGCGGCTGTTGTCCGGCGTCGGCCATGCCCTGGGCGAACAGGGCCGCCACCGTGTCCGATACCCCGTTGGGGTGGGGGCTGCAGAGCAGGACCAGCGGGCGGTTCATGAGGGGAAGTCGCCGCAGAAGGGGTTGTTCAGCTTTTCGTCGCCGATGCTGGTGGCCGGGCCGTGACCGGGAAAGACGCGCGTGGCGTCGGGCAGTTTGAAGAGCACCTCCCGCACGGAATGCAGCAGTGTGGCGTGGTCGCCGCCGGGAAAATCCGTGCGGCCCACGGAGCGGTAGAATAGGGCGTCACCCGTAAAGACGACGCCTTCGCCGGGAAAATAGAGGGAAACGCCGCCCGGCGTGTGCCCGGGCGTGTTCAGAACCCGACAGTCCATACCGCCGAAGCTGACTTCTCCCTCGGGCATGGGCCGACAGCTGAAAGGCGGCACCGGCGGGAAGCCCCACAGTCCGCCCTGGCTCGATTCCGTCCCGGCCAGGCTGTCGTCGCCCTTGGGCACATATACGGGCGCGTCCGTGGCCTGCTCCAGCGTGGCTACGCCATAAAGGTGGTCGAAATGGCGGTGGGTGATGCAGATGGCCGCCAGGGCAAGTTTGTGTTTCCGCAGATAGTCCAGCATGGGCGCGGGGTCTCCCCCCACGTCCACGGCCACGGCCTGGTCCGCGTTATGCAAAAGGTAACTGTTGGTTTCCAGCGGGCCCAGGGGAAAGGTTGCAACGGGCATAATGGTCCTTCGGCTGCAATGCGCCTTGTCTGAAATATGATTGCATTCAGTCTAGCCCGGAAGCCCGCGCCGGGCAAGGGCGGAGGCCGCAGGAGTCACGAATTTTTCTAGACAATTCGCCCCGGCCGTCCTACACTTTGAGAATGAAGCAACTTTTGTCTCCTCCCCGGCTGGAACGTGAAGACATCATTGAAATGGAAGGGCTGCTGTGCGGGCAGCTGGAGGCGTTTTTTTCCTTCAGCGGTCACGCCTTGTATTTCCCCACGGAGCATGCCCCGGCGGAGCCGCAGCTGCTCACGCGCGAACGGCGGCTGTTGCTGCCCCTGCGACGGGAGGGAGAGGTGCTGGGCGTGCTCATGCTGCACGGCGTGCGTGCGCGCGAGGCGCGCGCGCTGTTGCCCGTGCTGCCGGCCGCGGCCGCCCTTTGTCTGGACAACCTGGCCTGGGTGCGGGCCGCCCGCACGGACTCCCTCACCGGCCTGGCCACGGAAGAGGCGCTGTTTTCACGCATGGAAGAAGCGGCCGCGCGCGTGCGCGCCCATCTGGAGGATCCGTCCGTAACCGACGGGCACGATGCGCCCTTGCACCGCCTGTGCATGGGCCTTGTGCTGGTGCGTCTGCACAATGGGCCGGAGCTGGTACAGCGGGAAGGACACGGTTTTGTGCAGAAGGCTCTGCAGTCTCTGGCCGCGGCCTGCCGCACGGACCTGCCTTCAGATGTGCTGGCGGCCAGGGCAGGGCGGTATGAATTTGCCTTTTTGCTGGCGGCCAGCGGCCGCGGGGTCTGCCACAAGCTGGCTGCGTCCGTGCTGCAGCGCATGCAGGACGCGGGTCTGACCCTGCCCCTGACCCACAGGCGGGCGCGTCTGGAGTTTTGCGCCGGGCACGCCCTCTATCCGCAGGATATGCAGGGCCAGGAAATGAAGATGCCCATGAGCGAGCAGGCCCGGCGTTGTCTGGACCGCGCCCGTCTGGCCGCTGATGTGGCAGCCCAGGCCGTGTGCGCCGCGCCGGGCGGGGCCTGCCGCATCATGCCCTTTGCCCGCATCCTGCAGGAAGGCGGCCTGGTGCTGGAAAATCTGCCCCTGGGCCGGGTGCGGGTGAGCCTGGGGCGGCAGGCCAAGGCCAGGGAGGGCATGCGCTTTGCCCTCTGGGGGCGGGATGCCGGGGGCGAACCGCGCCACAAGGGCGAAATCGTGTTGCTGCGCACGGGGGATACGGACGCGGTAGGGGAGATTGTGCACCTGGCCGACGCCACGGACCAGCCAGCCCCCGGCGACGGTCTGAGTCTGCTGGGCGAGGGGCCGGGCCTGAGCCCGGATCTGGAAGAGGGCGGCGTTCTTGCGTTATCGGCGGAGACGGCCCTTGTGGCGCGCCCGCGTGCCGACGTCCCCGGCCAGGAAGATGCGGACCAGAATGCTGCCCAGGGTGCTGTTCAGAATGCCGGCCGGGGAAACGTGGCCCCGGCGACAGCGGGGCAGAAGCGCGTCCTCCGCCAGTCGGTGTCAGGCCCGGCCGCAACGCCGCCCGCAGAGGCGGCGACGGCAGCGGCTTCGGGGGCCGTGCGGCGCGGGTTGTGCGGGCACGGCGATTTTCTGCGGCGCTTCGCTCTGGCGGCGGAGCCCTGCCCCTGCTTTACTCTGGCCCTGCTGCGCCTGGAAACGGCGCGCAACGGCGAAGGCGAGGGCGCTGCGCCCTCCCGCGGGGCGGGGCGGGCGGCGGAGCCTCTGAGTAGCGCCCTGGAGCTCTGGCGCGCCACAGTGGGCGCGTCGACTGCAGACGGCAAAGCTGCGGATGCGCCTCTGGCCGGGCTTTACGGCAGCAACAGCCTGATCTTTTTCCACCCGGCGCAGCCGGCTGCCGATCTTTTGCCTGCCTATCAGGATCTCTGCGCGGCCTTGTGTCGGCGCGGCCTGGCTGTGGCCGCAGGGCTGGCCGGCTATCCTTTTCTTCAGTTCCGTAAGGCGGAAATGCCCGACTGCGCGCTCAAGGCCCTGGAATATGCCCTGCTGCTGCCGGAACCGCGCGTGGGGGTCTGCAATTCTCTGGCTCTGAACATCAGTGCCGACCGGCGGTACAGCCTGGGCGATGTCTTCGGCGCGGTGGAGGAATACAAGCTGGCCTTGCTGGCAGACGCGGGCAACGTTATGGCCTGGAATTCTCTGGGCGTGTGCATGGCCGCTCTGGGCCGACGGCACGAAGCGCGGCGGCATTTTCTGGAGGCTCTGCGCCACAAGCCGGAGCCCGCCGCCGCTGAGCAGATCTATTACAATCTGGGCACGGTCTGCCAGGGTTTGGGCGAACGCCGGGCCGCTACGCGGTATTACCGGCAGTGCGTCAAGCTGGCTCCGGAGCACCTTTACGCCCATATCCGTCTGGGGCAGCTCTGCGAGCAGGGCGGTCGCCGCGCCGAGGCCCGGCGCTGTTACGAGCGGGCCGCGGCCATTGAGGACGCGCACCCCGGCGCGCCCAGCCTGGCCCGGCGTTATCTGGCACGGGTGGCCGTGCGCCAGCGGCGGGGCGGCGAGGCCCGCGAACTGCTGCACGAGGCTCTGGTGCGCAACCCCCAGGACGCCGCCGCCATGCTGCTGCTGGCCAAAATTTATCTGGACGGAGAGGAAGACCCGGCCATCGCCGAAATGCTCGCCCGCAAAAGCGCCGGCCTGCAGGACAGGCCCGAAGCCTGGCAGACCCTGGCCAGGGCCCTGCGCGCATTGGGCCGGGAAGATGAGGCCCGCGTGGCGGAGGCCCGCGCTGTGCTGGCCTGAACCCTGCGGTTCCGGGTCGGCAGGGACGGCCGCCGTGGGTTTTATCCTGCGGGCGGGAAGGCCGGCGGGCTCTTGAGGGCAAAAGCCGCTCTGCGCGTACCCGGCGTTGCGCCATACAAAAAAATCTTTCCACACCTTATTATTTTCTATGCTTTTTTCTGAAACTGCCCGGAATTTTGTGGCGCGGGCTTGACTTTTCAGTCTGAGGCGTCTACATCACCAATGCCAAGGAATTGAATTTCAATTTGTAAGGCGAGTATTAGGGAAGTCCCCGGGGCCGTCGCGACCCCACGGGATGGGCGACGCGTTACGGCGCGTCCGTCGCGAGATCCGGCCACAGCGTGGACGAAATCTGAATTTTGGGGCGACCGGAGGCCACTGGTCCCGGCGTGCGCGGGAGGTGCGTGCATGAGTGCTGTTCGTCAGTTTGAAAATCATGAAGATGGACCCGGGAAAAAAGCCGGAGTGGTGCGTATTGCCCTGGCGGGCAATCCCAACTCCGGCAAGACCACGGTGTTCAACGGGTATACAGGTGCGCGCCAGCATGTGGGCAATTATCCCGGCGTCACTGTAGACAGAAAAGAAGGGCACATTACTGTGGAGGGCACGCCCGTCACCGTGGTGGACCTTCCCGGCACGTATTCTCTTACGGCCTATTCACAGGAAGAACTGGTGGCCCGACGGGAGCTGAGCGCCGGGCATGTGCAGGCCGTCATCGACGTGGTGGACGCCTCGGCGCTGGAACGCAACCTGCTGCTCACCGTTCAGATGCTGGAAATGGGCATCCCCGTAGTGCTCTGCTGCAACATGATGGACGAGGCCCGTGCCGCCGGCATCCATATTGATATGGAGCACCTGGGCAAGCTGCTGGGCATTCCCGTGCTGCCCATGGTAGCCCGCAGCGGCGAAGGACTGCAGGCGGCCATGAAGACGGCCATCGCCCTGGCCCGTGAAGGCAAACGCGAGCCCCTGCGTTTTTCCTACGGCAGCGATCTTGACCCCGTTATTGCGGATATGGAAAAGCGCATCGCTGAAAGCGGTCTCTTGACAAACCGCCACTTGCCCAGCTGGGTAGCCCTCAAGATGCTGGAAGGCGACAGCGAGATCTGGCATGAAGCCCGTCTGTCCGACGCCCACATCACGGCGGAGCTGGAGGATATCTGCAAAAAAACCGCCGCCCATGTGCGTGACACTCTCAATGCCAACCTGGAATCCATCATTACCGACTACCGCTACGGCTATATCCGCAGTCTGCTGCGCGACGGCATAGTACGCCAGGACGCCGGCAAGGATCGCCTGGCTCTTTCGGACAAGTTGGATAAGGTGCTCACCAACGCCTTTTTCGGGCCGCTGATCATGATCGGCGTGCTCTACCTCATGTTTCAGGTCACCTTTGAGCTGGGGGCCTACCCCCAGGGTTGGGTGGAAGACGGCTTTACCTGGCTGGGCGACGCCATTACAGCAGCCCTGCCTGAAGGGCTGGCCCAGTCGCTTATTGTGGACGGCATCATCGCCGGCGTGGGCGGTGTGCTCAGCTTTGTGCCGCTCATCCTGATCATGTTCGTGCTCATTTCCTTTATGGAAGACAGCGGCTATATGGCCCGCGTGGCTTATATGATGGACCGCATCTTCCGCTTCTTCGGCCTGCACGGGGCCTCGGTCATGCCCTACATCATTGCCGGCGGCATTGCCGGCGGCTGCGCCATCCCCGGCGCCATGGCCACCCGCACCCTGCGCAGCCCCAAGGAAAAGCTGGCCACCCTGCTTACCCTGCCGTACATGGCCTGCGGCGCCAAACTGCCGGTATTTTTGCTGCTGGCCGGGGCTTTTTTCCCGGACAACGCGGCCACCGTCATGTTTTTGCTGACCCTTTCCGGCTGGGTTGTCGCCTTGGTTGTGGCGCGCTTCCTGCGCTCCACCATCGTCAAGGGCGAGGCCACGCCTTTTGTCATGGAACTGCCCCCCTACCGTATGCCCACGCCCTTTGGCCTGCTGCTGCATTGCTGGGAGCGCGCCTGGATGTACATCAAGAAGGCGGGCACCATCCTGGTGGCCGTGGCCGTACTCATCTGGGCCGGCATGACTTTCCCCAGCCTGCCCGAAGACAAGGCTGCCCCCTTTGAACAGCAGATCGCCCAGATCGAAGAGCAGATCTCCGCCATGCCCGAAGGCGCCGAAGGCCGTGCCGCCCTGGAAGACCAACTCGGCGAGGTAAAGAACGACCTTTCGGAAGAAGAGCTCTCCTATTCCGTGGCCGGACGCCTGGGTAAGGCCGTGGAACCCTTCACCCGCCCCGCCGGCTTTGACTGGCGCACGGACATCGCTCTGCTGGCCGGCGTGGCCGCCAAGGAATCCATTGTGGCCACTCTGGGCACGGCCTACGCTCTGGGCGAACAAGACCCCGAAGACGCCGCCCCGCTGGCCGAACGCCTTAAGGCCGACTCCAACTGGTCGCCCGCCTCGGCTCTGGCTCTGATGCTCTTTGTGCTCATGTACTCCCCCTGCTTCGTGGCCCTGGTGGTCATCAAGCAGGAGGCCGGCAGCTGGGGCTGGCTGGCCTTCAGCATCCTGTTCACCACGGCTCTGGCGTACGGCGTGGCGGTAATCGCCTACCAGGTAGGCAAGAGCGTATTGTAAGCATTCTTTCTGACAGCCCCTGATCCTGACGCCCGTGCCGCCGCCTTGACAAAGGCTTGGCGGCACGGGCATTCTTGTGTCTGTGGGGGAAACATGTCCGCAGGGAAAATCTGTTGCGTTCTGGTCCTGGCCGTGCTGACGGCTTCGGGTGCGCTGGCCGGACCGTTGGAAGGCTATGTGCTTACCGTGGAGGACGGCAATACCTTTACCATAGCGCATACGCCCGAAGGCAGACAGCCTGAGGCAGTGGTGCGGTTTTACGGCATAGAGGCCCCCACCCTGCAGCAGCCCCTGGGGCCCGAAGCGCGTGTGCGCCTGGCCGAACTTTTGCCGCGCGGCACCAGAGTAGCCATTGATCCCGTGGGCGAAGCCGATGACGGCCCCCTGGTTTCTATTGTGCAGGTGGGGGGCACCTCCATCAATTATCAATTGGTCGTGGAGGGGCTCGCCTGGGTGGACCGCAAACGCTGCAGAGCGGTTTTCTGTCGGCGCTGGTATATCCAGGAGCACCAGGCCGTGCAGGCCCGGCGCGGCATCTGGGGCCTCAACATCGGCACGCCTCCCTGGCAGTGGGGGCGTTGAGTTTGGCCGGCCGTTGCTGCGAGCCCGGCTTTTTTGCCAACATACTTTTGCCAACGGAGCGTCTATGAACAGCAGTCTCAGCGCCGCCCAGCAGGAATTTCTGGACGGGTGGAAAGCGGACCCCTGCAACGTCAAGGCGGCCTTTGTGGCGTACAGGGATTTTCTGGCTGCGCAGCCGGGCGTGACCCTGGATTTCAAGGCTCGGCCCGGCATCAGCTATTCTGTGCGCGCGGCCCATGCGGCGCAGCAAAACCGTAAACTTTTTGTGCTGGTGGACGTGGTGGACGATGAGCCGGAGAGCCGCTGGCTTTCCGTTTGTTTTTATGACGATATGGTCACAGACCCCGAAGGCAAAGGAGATTTTGTGCCCGGGGGGCTCATGGGCGAAGACGCCCATTGCTTTAATCTGGACGAAGACGACCCCCGTATGCGCGACTACATCCAGGCCCGCCTGGCGGAAGCCCTGGCCAAAGCCGCTGCGGCCTGACGCCGCCCGTCCACCTGAAATACAGACAAAATCGCTCTGCGGCGGGCCACCCCGCCCATGAGCGCTTGTCCTTTACGGCGTTCCTGCGCCGCAACGCCCCGGATCCCCGGGGCGTTTTTTGTCGTAAAAATTGTTTGCATAGTGGAATAAGATGAACTGCATATCTATTTATCGCAATTCAGACGCATTGAATTGGATAGACCAATATTTTTAATAGTTATAGGAGGTATGCGCTATTCTTTTGCTCTATAAAGAATCTAAATGATATGCTCTATAAAAATTTTTACAGAAGTATAAATAAAAAACAAATTTTTCCGAAAAGTACTATATAACATCCTTCTTTTGAAGGAAAGATTTTTGAAAATTTGTTTTGTG
This sequence comes from Desulfovibrio legallii, assembly GCF_004309735.1. Classification (NCBI taxonomy): domain Bacteria; kingdom Pseudomonadati; phylum Thermodesulfobacteriota; class Desulfovibrionia; order Desulfovibrionales; family Desulfovibrionaceae; genus Desulfovibrio; species Desulfovibrio legallii. The sequence goes on along the minus strand of NZ_SIXC01000009.1, from coordinate 1,269 downwards.
CGGCAGAGGAAGCTGCCGGAAGAAATATTGGTGTCGTGTGGATGTGTACTCTGGCGGCATTGCGGGCCTGGATGGGTAAAATCTGTTGTCGCACGGTAGGGCGGCGGCTTGCAGATGTTGCGCCGGAGGTGTGGGAGAAGGTTGCTGCAAGGAGGGGCTCCATGTCACGAAGTATCAGGATCGTATTGTTGTCGCTCATCGGGCTGGTCATCATTATTGTCCAGTCTGCGCTGATCGGCGTGGTGGCCAATCTGTCCTATAAAGATACCATGCAGGCCCGCACCGGTGAGATGGGGCTCATGGTGGAAACCGTCGCCAAATCTCTGGGCGATTTTGGTGAGCAGTTGTCCATGCTGGTCAATGGCATGTCCAAGGCATACAAAATTCAGCATTTTCTTGAAACCGGCGACGGGCTGGAGGGCGCCGAATTTTTTATTGCCGCCATGTCCCAGTCTTCGCCCGCCATCAATTCTTTGTACATATTTGACGCCACAGGACAGATGCGGGCCATTCAGGTGCAGGGCAAGGCCACCCAGTTGAGCGACCTGACTGGCCGGGAGTATGTGCAGACGGCCCTGACCGGCAAACCAGGCTTCAGCAGTACGCCAACCAAAAGCAATGCCACGGGCAAGGTTATCGTCAGCGTGACTGCGCCGGTACTGGGCGCCGGCGGCAAGATATTGGGCGGGGTGGGCATGTCCTACGCCATTGACGGACTGGAAGAAAAGTATATCAAAACCATCAAAATGGGGCAGTCCGGTTATCCCTTTATCACCACGTCCAACGGCGTCATGGTGGCCCATCCCGACAGCAGGCTGGTGCTGCAGGACCAAAGCGCCAACAGCGGCATACGCGCCATGCTGGGTGCGGCCTCAGGGCAGGGCGTAGCCTACCAGTGGAACGGCAAGGAAAGGATGCTGGCCTGGGCTACGGTACCCCACTGGCAATGGAAGGTAGCCCTGGCTATGGATACGGCCGAAATTCAGGCCCCGGCGGTGCAACAGCGCAACGTCATGCTGGGGTTGGGCGCTGTCGCCATTGTCTTGTTGCTGCTGGTTTCTCTGCTGGCTCTGGAGAAGGTCGCCATCCGGCCTTTGCGCCAGTTGCAGGCCTACGCCGGCACGGTGGCCGACGGCGACCTCAACGCCCGGCTGGATCTGCGTCTGAAGAATGAAATCGGCAAGCTGGCCGACGCGCTGCGCACCATGGTAGAAAACCTCAAGGCCAAGATTGCCGAAGCGGACGAAAATACCCGCAAGGCACAGGCAC